>JAKPGY010000022.1 GCA_029550685.1 Bacillota bacterium | reverse complement strand
TCTGCGGACCTCTTACCTTTAAGAAGTCCTGCGCCCCCTCGCGGCGCGCTTGATCATCCTACCACCCTGGTCTCTACTCTGTCAACCCGGTAGTTTCTCCCAGCGCTTGCCGCCTCGCGGCGCAAGAATTATATTATCATGCCACCTAGGCTATGTCAAGGTTATAACCGGGTTTTTAGGGGCATAATAAAGGTACTTCGCATATTTTGCGCAGCACCTTTTGTATTATACTGAATACAAAGCGGTTTGACAACACCTTCTTGTGGTAATGTGTTTCCATGAATAAAAGCCTCCCGATAGGAGGCTTGGATGATTAAAATAACTACATCGCTTTTTTACCGCGTTTCTTTTCTATATATATGGCTGCATCCGGACAGACCATCTCACAGATCAAGCACGCTATACAGCTTTCTTCATCTTTGGGTTTTACAATGGGTGTGCCGTAGACTCCTAATTTCTCAGACCAAATCAAAACATCATTTGGACATTTTTCTTTGCATAATCCACAGCCCTTACAGAAATCAGGGAATATATGAAAATTAGCCTTTTCCATGGGCGTTGTCAAAGGTTCCAGCTGTTTTTTGGTCATTTATTTTGCCACCCCTTCCTTAAGGGCATTTTCTGCCAACTGTTTACCGATCTCCAGAGCCTTGAAGTTAAGTTCCCGCAAATCCGGGTTCTTTTCAAATTTGTAACCTAACTTGTGTTCCAAAGCTTCTTTGGCAGTCTCAAAAGTAACTACATTGGTCAAGCCGATAACCGCTCCCATAATGATAATGTTAAATACCCGCGGATGCAGCTCATTGTTAGCGGTGTTGATAGCGGGCAGGCCCATGATCTGTTTGGCCTCCTTGGGCAAATCTGCCGGATCCACATCAAACCCATCATCATATACAAAAAGGGTATTACTATCCGAATAGGACGCGGTTCTTCCCACAGCCCGCTCGCTCATGGCAATGACCACATCGGCTTTGTTAAATTTGGGAGCTCCTATACGGGAATCGCTTACTTGAATAAAGGCTATGGACACGCCGCCGCGCTGCTCTAAACCAAAGTTTGGAATATAAATAGCTTGTTTATTCTCATTATAAGCGGCTTCAGCCAGTATCTCCGCTACCGATTGTACTCCCTGTCCGCCTTCACCGGCAAGAGCAATTCGTACCAATGCCATTATTTATCGCCTCCTTTGCCAAAGGGGCTTTTCAGCTCGCCTACTGGGAAAACTGGCTCCATTTCGTCCTCAAGAAAATGCCAGGTTTGCTGGGCATTAGTGCGCCAGTTGGTGGGACAGGTAGACAGTACTTCCACAAAGGAGAAGCCGTTGCCTTCCATCTGGTTGCGTAAAGCATTCTTTAAAAAGCGCTTTAACTGCTTGTACTTGGATACGGTGGCTCGGGCAACATAGGCACCCTCAGGGGTTAATTCCGCTATGAATTCCGGCCCTTTGGTAGGATAACCGGTTTTCTCCGGATCACGTCCATAAGGAGTGGTTTCGGTTTTTTGACCCGGCAGGGTGGTGGGAGCCATCTGGCCGCCGGTCATGCCATAATTGGTGTTGTTGACCAATATGAGGGTAACCTTTTCATTGCGCACGGCGGAATTAAGCAGGTGCTGGGATCCAATGGAGTACCCTCCGCCATCACCCATATAGCCAATAGTTATCAATTCGGGACGGGCCCGTTTTATGCCTACCATCACCGGGGTAGTACGTCCATGATGAGTCTGAGTGGAATCACAGGCAAAGAAGTTCCAAGAAAGCAAGGAACAGCCGATGTCGCACCCGAATATAGTCTGGTCTTGAATTTCCAACTCATCGATTACTTCTCCTAAAGCTTTTAATACAATTCCATGACCGCAGCCAGGACAAAATTTATGCGGTTTGGACGGTAAATACCATGATTTGGGGATTGCCGGTGTGATCATCTGGATGGTTCCTCCTTTCTTAAAGTACGCTCTTGACTTTATTGATAATATCGTAATCTACAATGCCTACACCGGGCATATAAAGATGCTCTATTTTAATAGTTTCGCCGTAAATCTCCTGTTTGGTCAAACGTTCAAACTGACCATAGGAGGACTCGGCTATCAGCAATATTTTAGCCCCGCTTTTAGCTATAGCCTCCCGCAATTGCTGGGAAGGATAAGGTCTCAGGGTGATGGGGCGGAAATATCCCGCTTTAATGCCCTGGGCTCGCAAGGCTTTTACGGCATCATCTGCCGCCCGGGATACAATCCCGTGGGTGAGAATAATGATATCAGCATCCTCGCAGCTATGTTCCTGCCATTCTACCAAATCGGGAGCAATTCTTTCATAATCTGCAGAAAGCTTCATTACCACTTCATACAGTTCTTCTTCCAAACTATAAATATTGCAAAGATGCTGGGGCTCTCTTCCTTCGCCGATTTTTCCGGGCAATCCTACCAGTGGATAGGTGGGTTCCAGCTTAATTCCTTTTTCCTCTGGGTCATACATTTCCAAAGGTTCACGCATCTTGGCCTGATAACCATCACCCAATAGGAAGGTAGGGAAACGGTATTTCCATGCTACATTAAATCCTTTAATGGTATAATCATATATTTCCTGGTGAGTAGCAGTTGAATACACTATACGGTAACCTTCCCCGTTGCCTCCATAGGTGGTCAGCGCTACTTCCTGCTGCGAATACACTACCGTACCCGAAGAAGGGCCGCCTCGCTGTTGAATTATGGCAAATAGCGGAAGCCGCATGGCTTCTGCCATACCAAAGGGTTCCTGCATCAGCACATTGCCTGGTCCAGCAGTAGCGGTAAAGGC
Organism: Bacillota bacterium; assembly: GCA_029550685.1. GTDB lineage: Bacteria > Bacillota > Syntrophomonadia > Syntrophomonadales > Syntrophomonadaceae > DTU018. Next base: position 40,271 of record JAKPGY010000022.1, on the reverse strand, counting down.
TTTTTTACCTGCCTGTACGGCGCCGCACACCGTAAAGCCTGCTGATATCTCATCTTCGGTTTGCAGGAAATCGCGACCATAGCGGGGAGCTAACCGGGTCCAGTAATGCATCACCTCATTTTGAGGAGTGATGGGATATCCAAACATAATATCGGCGCCTGCAGCCAGTGCAGCCCAGGCGACAGTTTCATTTCCTGTTAAAAATGCCTTTTTGGTTTCATCCACAACTTTTAACATGTGTGGGGTCACACCTCCTATTACACCTTGTTTATTACCACATTGCAGCAGGCATGTAGCGGGTAATCCATTTAACCGGAATAGCGAAAAGTTCTAAATTCCACTCCCCAGCGAACTTTTTATCGATTGCTATATAATCTACCGGTATACCTAATTCACCTGCACACTCAATAATGATGCGCGTTCCTTCCTCAATTACCTCCAGGGTAGTTTCATCCCCTAAATGGGTATTAGCTACCAAGGCATCAACTCGCCCTAATTCCTTAATATATTCTATGATTCTTGCTTTTGAGCCCGTCATAGGACGGGAATAATTTAATACCGCTATAACTCGCAGTTCGGTAGATGTATCAGCTTCTTCAACCAAATTGAGGGTTCTGGCCCCATATACACCATAACCCACATCAAAAATAATATCCCCTTCCCGCCTTAAAGCCCAGCGGGCAGCCGGGGTCAGCATAGCACCGGTCTCTCCTAACCCAAAAGCTTCGGGCCTGGAAAATCCGATAACCGTTAAACCTTTTTGTTCTAAGAGTTCTTTTAGGGGTCGTAACGTATAAAAAGGCTCTACCGTATCCAGATCCACCAGAGTGACCTGGCGTCCCTGTGATTTCAGCTCTAGAGCCCGGTTAATTGCCATTTCACTTTTTCCGCTGGCATATTCTCCTACGTATGCTTCTACAACTCTTGCTGAATTAAACTGCGTCCTTAACACCTCCCGTGGGGGTCGGCAAAACTAAATTATGTTAATTTTTATAAGTATACGGATTTTTTAATTGTGCGTCAATATTTATCTCAAATATGATAAATAATACTCACATTTACTGGTTTATGTTATACCGCTCCTTCTAGGGCTGTTTTTTTATCCGGAAGCTTGTCTCCACAGTTTAGATATATTGTGAGGTGTTCTATCTATAATTATGTTGTGAAACAAAAAAGCGCTGCTCGCTCTCTAATTTTCAGGTTCTACATCATAAGCAGCTGGAAACAAACAAGCAGAAGTATACCCGGTAAGCCCAGAAAACCAGCTATTAAAACTGTAATTATGTTAATGGGCAGGGAAAAATGAAAATACCCGCCAATATAATTTACCACCAGCAAAAGTATCAAGCCCACGGCAGAATTAAACAGCAATTTCCATAACAGCTTAATGGGTTTCATGAAAACTTGGGCTACCAGATAGAGAATAACCAGCAGGAACAAAGCTGCCATTATTACATTAACGACTTCCACCTAACTCCCCCTTTTCCCTTTGACTAATGTATCCCCGCTGGGCCTTTATCCTGCGAATCAAGTAATCATACCTTTGTTCGGCTGCTAAAAGATGGAAGACAGCATAATCAATCATGTCTGGGTCCTGAACTTGCGTGAAAAGACTGCGGGCCTCTAATAATTCCTGATGGGCTTCTGCTAAAAGGTCTTCATCGGTTATGCTGACTTCGGGCTGACGGTGGTGGTTAAATTCCAGCAACTGCTTGACTTTTATCCATAGAGAAGAGCACAATCCCACAGCATATCCTCCCGCATTTCCTAAGCGGTTATTAAATGATATGCTGGGCAAGGTTTAGTTATGTCCTCTATTCCATAATGTTCCTCTATAGGTGAAAATCGCTACGGTTGGACATCACTTCTGCCCTCCAGGGCACGACGTAAAGTTATTTCATCGGCAAATTCAATGTCTCCCCCTACCGGTAACCCATGGGCTAAGCGAGTAACTCTCACCTGATACGGCCGCGCTAAATCCGCCAGGTAGCGAGAGAGAACCTCCCCATCTATGTCGGGATTCAGGGCCAAAACCATTTCCTGAACCTGGCCGGATGACAATTGCTCAATCAGCGGCTTAAGCTTGAGGTCGTCCAGGTTGAATCCATCCATTAAATGAAAGTTTTTATTTAGGACGAAATAGCGCCCCCGAAATCCGGTACGCTCAATGGCTATCACATCACTGGTTTCTTCAGTCACACACAACAATCGCCGATCCCGCCCCTGGTCCTGGCAAATAGCGCAGGGGTCAATATCGGTTAAAAATCCGCAGGTGGAACAAGGTGTAACCTTTTCCCGCGCATCGATGATGGCCTGAGCAATTTGACGGGCCTCATTTTCCGGCAGTTTCAAAATATATAGTGCCAGCCGCTGGGCTGTTTTGGGTCCGATGGTGGGAAGCTTCAACAACTGATCGATTAAGTTTTCCAGAGGTCGGGCTAAACGCAACCTGCTTCCTCCTTGCTTTATTACTGATGAAATTTTTACAGGCCAGGAATGTTTAACCCGCCGGTAATCTTAGCCATCTCCGTGGACACCATTTCCTGAGATTTGCGGATACCTTCATTTACTGCAGCCATTACCAGATCTTCCAGCATCTCTATATCATCTGGGTCAACTGCTTCGGGTTTGATGCTGAGGGAAATCAGTTCCTGCTTGCCATTAACCTTTACGGTGACTACTCCGCCCCCAGCGGACGCCTCTACTTCTCTTTGCTGAAGTTCGGCCTGCATCTGAACTATCTGTTCCTGAACTTTTTTAGCTTCTTTAATCATTTTGCTCATGTTGCCGCCCATGCCCGGGTTGAACTTCATATCAACAAACCTCCTCATAAATTTTTAGGGTTACGACTCATTCTTTTATTTCTACTATGTCTTGGCCAAACAATTCTATAGCTTTTTTCACAACAATATCATTATACTGGTCATCATCTAAAAAAATAAACTGTACTTCCAGGGGGCGCCCCACAACTTCCTGCAGCACCTCGGTCAATATATCTCGATTAGCCTTTTCCTCCATTTTTTCTTTATGGAATTTATATCCTTTCCTATAACCTATATACACGGTATCTTCTTTGATTCCCAGAAGTTTTCCCTGGCATAACAGGGCATGGGTAGGAATCTTGCGTTCTTTGACCCCGGCCAGTATTTTGCTCCACATAGCATCACGGGCTTCTGCCGGCTCTCGGGTTCCCTTTGATTGTGCTGGGGATACTTTGGCCCCTTCCTTTTTGCCGGCAGTCGCCGCAGCCGGCTCCTCTTTAGCAAATAAAGCGGTAATCTCTAAAAAAGCCATCTCCAGTATGAAGCGCTGTCCTTCGCTGAATCTGAGCTTATCAGTGGTTTCTGACAATATGCGTAAAGCCTGCAGGATGCGAGAAGTGCCTGCTTTTTTCTGTTGCTGCAGATTACTGATACTGGCCTCAGTAACTACCGCTAACTCAGCGGCTTGTCCGGTAGTATGGTAAAACAGCAAATCCCGCAGGTATAGGGTTGTCTCCCGGGCAATCTGCTGGGCTTCCTTGCCCTGCTGCAGAGCCGCAGCCAGCATCTGCAATACCTGCCCGGCATCCCCTTGCCAGGCTGCGTCTATAAGCTGGGCCAGGAAGACATCATCCACCAGCCCCAGTACATCTAAAACATCTGCTTTAGCAATATGGTCTCCCCGGTAGGAATGGACCTGATCCAGAGTACTTAGAGCATCCCGCAGTCCTCCATTAGCCCGCCGGGCAATTATATCCAGAGCGTCAGGCTCCACAGTGATATTATTAGCTTCAGCCACCTGTTTAAGCCTTCCTTCCAGCTCTTCTATGGTCAGTCGCCGGAAGAAATAGCCCTGACAGCGGGAACGAATAGTGGCGGGAATTTTTTGCGGTTCGGTAGTAGCTAGAATGAACATCACTGATTCAGGAGGTTCTTCAATGGTTTTCAGCAAAGCATTGAAGGCCTCCATCGTCAGCATGTGTACCTCATCAATAATATAGACCTTTTTTTTGCCCTGGGCGGGCAGTACCCGTACTTTCTCCCTAAGATCGCGGATTTCATCGATCCCGCGATTGGAAGCAGCATCGATTTCAATAACATCCATGAAATTGCCATTGTTGATATCCTGGCAGCAGGAACAATTGTTACACGGCTCACCATCCTGCAGTTGTTCACAGTTAACTGCTTTAGCCACAATTTTAGCAATGCTGGTCTTGCCTGTGCCCCGGGGCCCAGAAAACAGGTAGGCATGGGTCAGACGGTTGTCACGGACCGCATTGCGCAAAGCGGTTACAGTCTGTTCCTGCCCCACAACTTCTGCGAAGCGTTGTGGTCTCCAGGCGCGGTATAATGCCATATAACCCATAGTCATCCTCCTTTGGGAATTCCCCTCATGGGAAATCAAGGGTGAGCAGTGTTATCCCCATTATACAGGAAAATAGACAAGGACGAGAAGTTGGGCAGCTTAATCAGAAAAAAGAAAAAGGCTTCCCTTTAGAAAACCTTATTTTAATGCCGTGCACCTGGCTTCGAGAATACTCTCCGGGCGATACTTGAGCAGTTTGCTCCATTCAGGCTGCCCTGCGTCACACAGGATGGATTCCTTAGTGCTGCTTCCTTCCGGACCTGACACGGTTCAGAATGTCCTATTGCGCCGGACCCAAACTTCAACGCCACTTACTCAAGCCGGACCCCACAAAGTAAGCCCTCGGCTCAGGAATTCGACCCTGCTGTAGCGGGTTGCAGGTTACAGGGCACCGCTAATTCCCCGTCTAGCACGGCAAATCTTATTACTTTCCAATTGCAACTCCCTGAAACCAGTAATTACCGGTCTTATGAGCATCTGGGGGAGATTTGCTAGTTCATTGTAACCTCTTTAGCTGATGAATGCAAGAGCAACCGGTGAAAAGTCGTTTTCACTCGCGAAACTGAATATGGTTTTCATCCATGGCATCAATAATGGCCAGGGAGACCACTTTTATACCCTGCTCGCGAAGCCGCTGGCCTCCTTCTTGAAAACCTTTTTCTATGACAATTCCTACCCCAGCCAGGCTGGCTCCGGCCTGATGTATTATATCAATCATGCCCTGCACGGCCCGGCCGTTAGCTAAAAAATCATCGATTATTAAAACGTGATCCTGACGGTTAAGATAACGGCTAGACACTTTCATAAGATAGCTGGTTTGGCGAGTAAAAGAAAAAACCTCGCTGGTGTATGTTTCCTGATCCAGGTTAAGGGATACTGATTTCTTGGCAAAGACCACCGGAACATGGAAAAACATTGCTGTAGCCACTGCCACGGCTATGCCGGATGCTTCCACGGTCAGAATCTTGGTAATCGGTTCATCCTGAAAGTGCTTATAGAACTCCTGACCTATTTCCTGTAAAAAATCCACATCTACCTGGTGGTTTAAGAAATGGTCTACTTTTAATATATCGGTGCCGATAACAATAGCCTCAGCGCTAATACGATCTTTTAAGCTTCTCATAGAAATCCTTTCCTTATATGTATGGTGCGTGGCCGGGGAAATAATTAGCCTAATTATAATACATATTATATTAATACAGTACCGGGTTAACTGTCAGGGATTCTCTTTTGACTTCAACTATAACATGCTAAACTGTTACCATGCTTTATTACTGGGAAAAAGGATTGTAGGAAGATTATATGAGGGGATACTGGCTGGTAGGGGCAGGAGCAGCCCTGTGGGGGACCATTGGTTGGTTTGTTAGTGCCCTGCAAGAGTTAGGCTTCAGCTCACTGCAAATTGTTTTTTTACGCACCGGCGTAGCCGGTCTGCTTCTGTTGTTATATACCCTGCTGGTAAATCCCCACCAGCTGCGCCTGAGCTGGCGGGATTTACCCTATTTTCTGGGAACAGGTATCTGCAGTATAGCCTTTTTTAACTGGTGTTACTTTCAAGCTATAAAGGAAGTATCTTTATCGGTAGCCGCTGTTTTGTTGTATACCGGTCCGGCATTCGTGGTGATTTTGTCGCGCATTTTTCTCAAAGAAGTTCTTACCCCGCTGAAAATACTTTCTCTTTTGGCTACTTTCCTGGGTTGCTGTCTGGTAGTAGGATGGTTACCGGAAATGAATCAAAACATTACTGTCTACGGTCTTATACTAGGCTTGGGCTCTGGTCTAGGTTACGGGCTATACAGTGTTATCGGCAAGCCCGCTACTTCCCGTTATTCACCTCTGACTATAACCACTTATACCTTTATCATTGCCGCCTTATTCCTGCTGCCGCTATCCCAGCCTGAATCGGCCCTGCGGCTTTTGGTCACTACTCTCGCCTGGCCGTATATCTTGGCCTTAAGCCTAATACCCACAGTTATTGCCTACCTGCTGTATACCCGTGGTTTGTCCATGCTGGAATCCAGCCGGGCTTCCATTACGGCTACCATTGAGCCGGTTATCGCGGTTTTGATTGGTATCTTCTTCCTGGGAGACCAGTTAACCTTATGGCAGGTTTTGGGTATTATTTTCATCCTGGCAGCGGTGACAAGCATCCAGTTTGAAACTGATTCAGATCAGGAAATGGCTGATTAACCGGGCTGATTCTTAAATAATGCTGCACGGCTTAAGCAGTATTAGCCTGGCAGTGGTGTTCGACGAGCCGTTGCAACCCACGATGAAACTGAAGGCTGCGAAGCGGATCGAGAAACAAGATGTTCCGAAGTCACGATATAGTAACGGCTCCATGTGCGTCTCAGGAGGTACCGCAATAAATAAACATCCTGTTTGATAGCCCCCTCTGGACATCCTGTTCCTCGCCACCTTCGCCCTCCCATCTACACCAGCTATATCGGACTCCTCCACCAAGGTGCTCATGGCAGCCTACAGTCACACTACGATTTTGGTAACAGGTGTTTTCACAGCAATGCTAACCGTTTAATCCGTATTTCTCCATGAGCTGATGCAGCAGCTTATGATATTCTTCATGCTGCCCGGCTCCCATGCGCTCCAATTCCAACCGCTCGAAATTCTCATAGAGTTCGTCCTGCTGTGCAGCGGTTAATTTTATATCAGCCATTTTGAACAGCACTTCATTTTCCTTGGTTATATGGGTACGCAGCAACTGAATGTAGTTATGTGCAGCCTCCTTCAGTGCAACCTGGCTCTCTCCCGCTTCCAGAACATCCAGAGTCTCAACCATATCCTGGATTAATGACCTGCCTGCCTCATGCTCCTGCAGCATTACCCCAATCGGTCCGTTCTGACGTGGTATCCCCGCCGCTTCCAGAGCTGGAAATAACCACTCTTCCTCTTTGCCATGATGGCAACGGTCCACAAAGCCCTTTAGGAAGTCAATTATCGCCGGTAAATCCTCTGCAGAGGATCGATCCCCTTCGATAAGCCGATCCACTAATTTTTCCAGCACCTGCAACATAAGCAGCACTGCAGAATGTTCTTCTTTTAACTGTTGAGTAGCTTTCATATGATTTCCTCCTTAATTGACCCACCAGAGTAAACCTAACTCTGGAAGTTTAATAATGCTGTTCATATTGGACTAATTTGGTCTAATTAGACTCTAATTCCTTTATTACCTTTTGTCAACCATTTATTGCTTCATGCTGTATAGCCTGTGGTTTACATTTGAAAACAAAACAAGGGATAGAGGATTATTCTCTGTTCCCTTGTCATAACTGGTTATGAACTTACTTGATTATGGCTACCTTAAAATATATTCCATGCCTTCACCGATCATTACCAGCGTACCATCTTGATTCACGCACTTGGTCTCAACTCTAACCAGGTTTTTCTCTTCTATTTTTTCTATGATGGTTCCGATAGCAGTGATGGTGTCACCAATAAAAACCGGTTTTAAGAACTTTATGGACTGGTTGGCATAAACATGGCCAAAAGTTAAATCGGTCATGCATTTGGATATTAGCCCTAATACCAAAACCCCTGGTACTAAAACATTGCCAAAGCGAGTGGTTTTAGCATATTCCCGGTCGATATGAATGGGATTAAGATCACCCGTCAGACCTACCCATTGAATAACATCCGTCTCGGTCATGGTTTTTGTAAAACTGACTGTGTCTCCTATCTTCATGTCTTCCCATTTCCTGATCTTGCCTTCATAACTCATGGCTTAAACCCCCTATGGTTGTTATAGATAATACAGCTTCCTGGCCTTGGACATGATCTCATCCCTGAAATCGGGGTGACTAATGGCCACCAGTGCTTTTAGTCTCTCCAGATTGGTTTTGCCGGAAAGCTTGGCTATTCCATATTCGGTAACTACATAATCTACTTCGTTGCGGGTAGTAGTTACCGCAGTACCTTCATACAGGGCTGGTACTATGCGGCTTACCTTACCTCCTGCTGCGGTAGAGGGTATGGCTATGATGGATTTCCCTCCGCCGATGGATCGTTTAGCCCCCCGTATAAAGTCGATCTGTCCGCCTACTCCGCTGAACTGTTTGGGGCCTAACGCGTCGGCGGCTACCTGTCCTAATACATCCACCTGCAGGGCTGAGTTAATGGATACTACCTTGTAGTTCTTGGCTATTACCCAGGGATCATTGACATAGTGTTCGGGATGCATTTCCACTACGGGATTATCATCTACCCACTTATATAACTTCTCGGTTCCCATCATGAAGGTGGATACTATTTTGTTGGGATGCAGGGTCTTTTTGGAACCATTGATGACTCCTGCTTCTACCAAGGGTATTACTCCATCGGAAAACATCTCGGTATGAATTCCGAGATCCTTTTTGTGCATCATAGCAGCTAAGGTGGCATCGGGAATGGCTCCTATACCCATCTGCATGGTACTGCCATCTTCAATCAATTCGGCACAGTAGTGGCCGATTTGCTTCTCTACCTCGGTCTGAGGAACTGGTTGTACTTCCATTAAAGGCTCATCGGACAGCACAATATGGGCTATTTCTTTTACGGAAAGAAAACTGTCTCCGTGGGTGCGGGGCATGTTGGTGTTGACTTCAGCAATTATGGTTCTGGCCATTTTGGCTGCTGGCAGGGTATAGTCAACCGAGATTCCCAGGCTGCAGTACCCGTTTTTGTCTGGAGGACTTACGGTTACCAGCGCTACATCTACCGGTATATGCCCTTCTAAAAACAGTGCGGGTATTTCGGAAATAAAGCGGGGCAGATAATCAGCTCGCCCTTCATAAATAGCCTGCCGGCTGTTTGCCCCTGCGAATAGGGATATATGCCGAAAATGTTCCTCCATGCCGGGTTGGGCATACAAACATTCACCCATTCCTACCCGGTGTACTACTTTCACATCTTTTAGCTCAGCATATCGCTCGCTCATGGCTTTGGTCAGGGAACGTGGTTCTCCACAAGCGTGGCCTACCACCACGTAATCACCTGATTTTATAGCCTTTACAGCCTCTTGAGGAGTACATATTCTGCTCTGATAATAATCCTGCCAATTCAATATTTCAGCCCTCCTTATCTATGGAATACTTTTTCACATTAAGCTGTATAATATGCATTTGCAAAACCCATGCCACCAGGCTACCATTACAAGCTCAACTGGGCCTAAGCCAGCCAGGCTACAGAATTGTGGGTTCTTCGACGAAGACCGCTGTTTATTTGGCATAGTTAAGCTGAACCACTTTTGAAGCGCATCAGAACCGGTCAGATACTCTCTATTTCAAAAACATCCTTTTAGGCATGAATAAAGTCCGTTCCAAAAATGGAACAGTCTTCCCGGTTTTGGTTCACTATGATCCGCTAATCAGGCTTCTCTTTCTTGAATCTTGATGCCGTATTGAGTTGCTTTGCGCCATATGGTCGTTTGACTGGAACCTAAATAGCGAGCTGTTTTGCGCAGGCTGCCGTATTTTCCCATGTATTTCTTAATTATTTGCTTCTCATATTCTTCCACTTCTTTTTTGAGATTAATAGGAGCATAGTCAGATATGGTGTTAACTTTTTCCTCGGGTTGGTCCACATTTAAGAAGCTAAAATCTTCTATTACCGAGTCCGGACTGGTAACCACTGCCCGTTCAATCACGTTGCGCAATTCGCGGATATTACCTGGCCAGTTGTATTCCATAAGCAGACCTAGAGCCGAAGCAGAGATGGTTTTATTAAATCCATACTTTTCGTTAAACAGATGGAGGAAATGCCTGACCAGGGGAGCAATTTCCTCCTTCCTCTCCCGTAGAGGCGGAACATTAATCGGTATAACATTTAAGCGATAATACAAGTCCTCACGAAAGGTCCCATCTGCGACCATCTGGGCTAAATCTCGATTAGTGGCGGCAATAACTCTTACATCAACCTTGATGGGCTTGTACCCTCCTACTCGAGTAAATTCACCCTCCTGCAGTACTCTCAACAGCTTGACCTGTAAATGAAGCGGAATCTCTCCCACCTCATCCAAAAATAGGGAGCCTTTGTTGGCTAACTCAAATATTCCCATTTTGCCTTGCCTGCTAGCTCCGGTAAATGCTCCGGCTTCATAACCAAAAAGTTCCGATTCCAGTAAGGATTCAGGAATGGCAGCACAGTTAATTTTTATAAAAGGCTGGTGGCAACGCGGGCTGTGCTTATGTAGTTCCTCGGCTACGATTTCCTTGCCCACTCCCGACTCCCCCTGTATTAGGACGGTGGTGTCCACCTTGCTGACGCGTATGATCAAATCTACAATGTCTTTGGATTGCCGGGACTCAGCAACAAAGTTACTTTCCTGGCTTATGCGCATTTTCCTTAGTTCATCTTGGTAATGTCGGCTAAGTTCCTGAGCTTGTTCCATATCCTGTCGCAGCTGCTCTAATTCGGTTAGGTCGCGGGCATTGGTAATAATCCTGATCAGCTCACCTCGTTCATTAAACACCGGGTTACCGGTTACCAGCAATTTTTTCCCAGTCTTTAACCTCTGTTCAATGGTAACCGGTTTGCCCTTTTCGATCACCATCAACGATACAGAACGATCATAATAACCATCCCGAGCCAATTGGGCTTCGTTTTTGCCTACCAGTTCTTCACGGCTAATTCCGGTGATCCTGATGTAGGCATCATTCACTATTAGAACCTGCCCATTGGCATCGGTTTCCAATATGCCGTCGAAGGAAGATTGTATTACCTTATTCAACTCTTCTTTGATTTCCTGGACCCTCTCCAATTCTCCGGAAACAGACTCTAAATCAGTAATATCCCGGATATTCACCAGGACATTAGTTAGTTTTCCCTGCTCATCAAATATGGGAATGCCGGTAAATAGTGCTACCCGGCCGGTGGCTGTGGTTTCTTTATACATAACCGGCTGCTGGCTTTCCAAAACCATTAAGGTAGCAGCTTGTTTGTAATAGCCCTCCTTCACCAAATCGTACATAGATCGTCCTATAATTTTATCAGCAGGTATCCCAGTAATATCGCTGTAAGCCTTGTTTACATTGATGACTACTCCCTGGCTGTCGGCTACAAAGAAGCTGTCCAATGATGCACTGAGCAGAGCATCTAGCTTATCCTTCATTTCCTTGGTTATGCTTAATTCCCGGGTAATATTTTCTAAATCTGATACATCCTGAGCTATAGCTACTGCTCCGGCAATGGAACCATCCTCCTTAAAAATAGGGGTTTGGTTGCTCACTATAGTTTTACCGTTATATACAAACTTTCTGTTTTTAACCACCGAACCCGTATCCAGGATTTCACTGAGAGCTCCTTCGGGAAAGACTTCTTTATAGGGCTTTCCGATCACGTCTTCCTTGTTTTTTTCAAACAACTCTTCCGCAGCCCGGTTAAAGGTTCTGATAATCTTGTTCTCATCAATGCTGACTATGGAATTATAAGCCGCCTCCAGAACCGCCTGCATTTTGCTGCTGACATCCTTTAATTCCTTGAGCAGCACCTCGTTTTCATCAGACTTGGTTATCATTCCCACTACTTTTCCCTACCTGAGCACCGGAAATCTCCCGAATGTCAGCTTATGCAGTTCTTCAACGGGCAGGTTTTCATCCAGAGCATGAATTTGGGTGCTCATGATATCTTTTACGCTTAAACTTAACGGTTGTCGGTCAACAATAGCCCTATAAAGGTGCATTTTCGTAACCAGCCCCAGCAGGTGTTGGTCCTCATCCACAACGGGTGCACCGTCAATTCCTTTATCGAGGAACAACTTAGCTGCATCCTGAATGGAGCATTCGGGACGGAGCGTGAAAGGGTTAGGTGACATTATTTCGCGCATCTTCATGATCTATATCCTCCCCGCTTAGGCTAGTGCTAATAAAATACTATGTTTTCCCCATATTGTCATTCTACCTTAATCACAACGGTTAGTAAGCCCCTTTGGGTTTTCCATTGTATCCCTTTTAGTTCCCAGCAACAAATACCGGCTTTGTCCCCGGTGCTTGATATAAGGCTATTCTGGCACCCGTTTTTAATTTTTTCTTGTTTCTTTAGTCACTGACTTAACGCCTTTTTCCTATACCACCAGTCTAAACTCGTCTTCTCTTGTTGGATTCACAAGCAAATAGTAAAATCAGGAAGAGACAGGATTGCTGTGACGGGAGTTCTTACATGAACCAGGATTTTAAATTTCCCCAAATCGAAAATTGTTTAGCTGAAAACGGAGTATTCTTGATTACCGATATTTGTGAGGAGGGCAAGGGAGCTGCCATCGCTAACACTTATTTTTTGCAGACGGATACAGGAAATTATGTCATTGATCCGGCCTGCGGAAAAAGAAGACTCCAGCAGATTAAAGCTCGTTTGCCTTTTAAGGAATACGATGTGCTGCTCACCCATTCTCACCTGGACCACAGTGCCAACAGCGGTGCTGCAGTATTCTTTAACTCGCAGGTGATTTGCCATCCACTGGTAGCAGGGAAAATTAACAATCTTCAACGCAATTACACTGATGTTACTGCCAAGATGGTCAGAGAGTTCGGTGTGCATGGGTTCTTTGGCCGTACCGGTATGCTCGGCCCCACTATGATAAAACTGCTGCGGTGGATACAAAAACAATCTCCTGCTATTTTCGACCGCCTTCTTCATGCTGTCAGCCTAATCCTGTGCTGCATCAAAGTAGGAAGTATTTACCCTCCCACCCGGAACGTCACCTTTTTAAGTATGGACCAGCTGGCCGATTTGTGCTTTGAAAACAGCTTCTTCCGGGGATGGGCTATAAGGGAAGACTTGTTTGCGCTGGAAACCCCGGGTCACCAGGATGACCATCTTTCCTTTTATGTTCCCGGGCGAAAGCTTATGTTTGCTGGTGACCTGATAAGCTTTTTAAATCCCAATGATATCCTGGACGGCAGCTTAAAAGAGACCCATACCTGGATGAAGAAAATGCTTCAGCTGGCCGAGGCCGGGGGCATAAACATCCTCGCTGTTAGTCATTCTCTCCCTATAGTAGGGAAGGATCAGGTTATTGCCTACCTGCGCTCAGTAATCGACAAACAAGAAGAGGCCTTTAACACCATTGCTGAAATAATCGCTTCATGTCCCGATAAAAGCGATTTTGACGGGATTATGGCCAAGGTTTATTCCCATGACTCAGAACTGATTAAGAAAATCCTGAAAATCAATTATCCCCGCTCAATTTCTTTTATCGATGTCTATGTTTACTTATATCTAAAAGAATACTGCCGTGAGGGAATGGAAAGTAGAACAAATCAGTGAGTTGATCAATGATTAGGGTGCTTTTTGCAGGCCCTGAATAATCATGTTAAGCTGACTGGTCATACTCTCTTCCAGATCATAATCCCCGTCATGCAGGCACCAGTCATAGAGCATTCCCCGCCCGCAGGTAAGTACTAGATTTGCTATTTTTTCAGCAGAGATATCACTGCGGATACTTCCCTCCGACTGGGCATCACGGATTGCATCCCTTAAGATAGTATAGAAGGGACGCTCTTTGGAAATAAAAAACTCGGTACCAGCATACAGCTGACTTTTATAGATCTGGCGTACAAAATCAACTCCCAACTTGGTGGCATGACGGGCTTGAAAAATGACGGTCAGCAATATTCTTTCCACTGCCGTGCAATGTGGGGCTCGTTCCTGATAAAATTCGCTATAACTTTTATCAATTATCAAATAGGTTTCAATTACAATATCGTCTTTGGACCTAAAATAATGATAAAAAAGCCCTTTGGCCACACCGGATTCCTTAGCTATTTCTTCGATGGTAACATTATCAAAGCCCTTTTCGGTGATCAACCTGAAGGCTGTGGAAAATATCTTATCCCTGGTTTCAGCTGCCTGAAGATCTCGTTTGGTAGGTTTTTTCTTGCTCATCCCTGACTCCTTTCGTTAACTGCTATATTATAGCACTTTATTGATCTAACCTTAACCTCAGCCAGGGTCACCCGTGTAAAATGACCGGTGTCAGAAGAGGACTCTTTTTCCCTGATCAGGTATTATCCCTGCTGGAAGGGATACTCGCCGGACGCTTTCTCACACCAATTAGGTACATGATAGTCAGGGTTAGCAAAGGCGGCAGTGTCAAAGCGGAATAACCGCAAGAGGAACAATGAAAAGCACAATCACCGCCAGTTGAATATATGCCATCCCTCTGCACCAACGATAATTATGGGGCCGCCGGGCAAACACCAGTCCAACTATGGCAACTACTATAGAATAGGCATAGAGTATGGCAGCAGCAAAGCAGACGACTCCAGCGTAGGTAAAATACGAATCCAGTGCCGCACCGTTGATAAGGCTTATGCACCATAATATCAATGGAATAGCCGTAAGCAGCATTAAAACAGAAGACGCTATTAATAATATCGGCTTTGGGTATGCTGGCATATCAAAATCATCCTTTCTAACGGGCAAAGGTCTATTGCCGCCCAGATTAACCGTTAGGATGCCAGTTTGCATGTCTACCGTGGTCGCTGTTAACCTACTTAAGCCAATGTTAACGTGGCCCCCTTACCTGTAGTTTAAGAGAACCGAGCCAGGATAGTCATCCTCAAAAAGTATGATCTTGCCTAAAAGACCCCTCATATTTAAGTATGAGAGGTCTTTTAATCCCTTCTGCTATGGGTTTATGGTCATTATCCGTTAAGATATAAAGGTTTGTTTGCCTTCCCAATAGGGTTTACGCAGTTCTTTCTTCAACATCTTGCCTACGGCATTGCGGGGAATAGCCTGGGCGAAGTCTACGGATTTCGGGGTTTTAAAGCCGGCCAGGTATTTGCGGCAGTGAGCTATTATGTCTTCTTCACTAAGTGAATAACCTTCCTTTAGCACCACAACGGCTTTAACCTGTTCTCCCCACTTTTCATCGGGTACACCTATAACGCCCACATCAGCGATTCCATCCAGTTTCAGTATCACACCTTCTACTTCTGCTGGATATACATTGGTTCCGCCGGTAACGATCATATCCTGAGCCCGGTCCACCAGATAAATATACCCATCCTCATCCATGCGGGCCATATCTCCCACAGAACACCATTCGTGGTCCAGGAAAGACCTTTTAGTTCCTTCTTCATTATGCCAATAGCCATCAAAAGTGGCCGGGCTGCGGGAATACAGTACTCCAACTTCTCCCGGGCCAACTTCGCGGCCGTGTTCGTCCACTATTTTCAAATCCATATCGAAAATACCTTTGCCGATGCTTCCTTCCTTATGCATCTCAAACCATTCTTCCGTAGTTATGGCCGTAACAAAACCCAATTCGGAGGCGCCCAGCATATTGATGCACTTGGCATTGGTAAAACTGTCTCTCATCTTCTGGAAAATAGTGCTGTGCATAGGTGCGCCGCAGGCCACTGCCAGTCGTATTGAGGAAAGATCATATTTGGCTTTGGTCTCAGAAGGCAGTGACAGCATCCAATCATACATAATCGGCACCATAAAGACAAAACTGGGCTTCATCAGGTCAATCAGGCGCAAAGCCTCTTCGGGAACAAAGCCCGGGGCAATGCACAGCGATCCTCCCACCATCAGCGTGCTCAACAGATATCCGGCGGTGGCGGCAGCATACATGGGGGCCACTACGAACATGGAATCATCCCGGTTCAACCCCAGCTCAAGAGCGGTGGAAATAGCCATATTATAATCACAGTACATGGTGCGTACTGCGCCTTTGGGCTTACCTGTAGTTCCGGAGGTGTAGAACAGCAAGTGCATATCGTCTGGTAAAACCTCCACCTGAGGCTCTTCAGGGCTGCCGCTGGCAATCATCTCTTCATAATTCAAGGTGCCAGTCACTTTTTCATCACTGATCAGAACAACTTCCTTGACGGTAGGAAGGCGATCCAGCAAGGGAGCAATCAGGTTATACTGATCCTGCTGAACACATAGCACTTTCGCCTCACAATTGTTGATTTGATAGATAATTTCTTCCGGGGTTAAGCGGTAATTGCCGAGGGTCAAAGGCAGGCCTATCATCTGTGTTGCTACAATGATTTCCGCAAATTGATAGGAATTTGGCATGTAGGTGGCTACCAAATCCGGTTTTTTGATGCCTCTATCCAGGAGGGCGTTGGCAAAGCGGGTACAACGCTGCCACATTTCAGCATAGGTTTCGCTGAATGTTTCCGTTCGCAAAGCCATTCTATCGGGGCGTTTCTTGACATGACCCCTGATGGTCGAAATACCGTTGCTGGTTAAAGAGGTTTTCCCTGGTTGTTTGCCGATAAAATCCATAATTGCGTACCTCCTTATGTGTTGTTCGTCGAAGGAGCAACCGGTTGCCTATGCTTTATTTATCCCTCCTATCTTTAAAATCATTACCCTAATATCAATATACTCCGGTCAATGAACGTGGTCAACGAGAATCTTTGCCTATACCCGGTTGTTTAAGCAATTGAAATGCCAGCAATAAAAAAAGGTTTCAGCTCTAAGTCTGAAACCCTTGGTTTTCTTAATAACTGGCGGAGAGGGCGGGATTCGAACCCGCGAGACAGGTTTTAGCCCGCCTACTCGATTTCCAATCGAGCGCCTTCAGCCAAACTCAGCCACCTCTCCATAAATCTATTAAATTGTTGCTCTGCTTTCAATCTGGCGGAGAGAGTGAGATTCGAACTCACGAGGCGGGGTTTAACCGCCTACTCGATTTCGAGTCGAGCGCCTTCGACCAACTCGGCCATCTCTCCTCAAATCCGTGAAAAATGAACTGAGCAAATCAGCACATTCCTGTCTTAGCACACCCTCTGTAATTACCACCTGATGGTTTAATCCCGGATAGCGCACCAGGTCAATTATTGATCCTGCCGCTCCGGCTTTGGCATCTCTTGTGCCGTAGACCAGCTTTCCCAGGCGGGTATTTACCATAGCTCCGGCACACATGACACATGGCTCCAGGGTACAATAAAGGGTAACATCAGATAATCTCCACCGCCCCAGTACCTGGGCCGCTCTCTGCAGAGCTAACATCTCTGCATGGGCGGTAGCATCGGCTCGCTGCTCTTTTTCATTGGCAGCCCAGCTGATAACTTCATCCTGGTGAACCGCCACGGCACCGATGGGAATCTCCCCTTTGAGGCCGGCCTGATAGGCCAGAGCCAGCGCCAGTCGCATATATAGCTCATCCCTCACGGGATCACCATCCCAATGGTACGCCCGAAGGGACTCGAACCCCTGACACACGGTTTAGGAAACCGTTGCTCTATCCACCTGAGCTACGGGCGCCCGATGTCATATATATAAATGTTCAGTTGTAAACAGAATGGCGCGCCCGCAGGGATTCGAACCCCGGACCTCCAGATTCGTAGTCTGTTACTCTATCCAGCTGAGCTACGGGCGCACAAAATATTTATAATATTAGTTAACATCTAATGGCGGAGAGAGAGGGATTCGAACCCTCGAGACAGCTCAACACCGTCTACTCGCTTAGCAGGCGAGCGCCTTCAGCCTACTCGGCCATCTCTCCATATAATGGGCCTGCTTTTCCACAGGCGTTTTCTCTATCTTTATGGCGGAGGAGGTGGGATTCGAACCCACGGAACCCGCAAAGGTTCAACGGTTTTCAAGACCGCCTCCTTCAACCGCTCGGACACCCCTCCGTGGAAAGGATGTTAAACCCTGCAATTCAATGCAAATGAAAGTATAGCACAGCCCCAAAAGGTTGTCAACCAAGCTATTGGCGCTTATTTACTGCCTTTTTATAACTTCTATGCCACCCATATACGGTCGCAGGGCTTCCGGTATTACCACCGACCCGTCTTCCTGCTGGTAGTTCTCCAGAATGGCGGCTACCGTCCGGCCTACAGCTACTCCTGAGCCATTGAGCGTGTGTACGTACTGGGGCTTTTCCTTGGGTCCAGGCCGGAAGCGAATATTTGCCCGGCGGGCTTGAAAGTCCTCACAGTTGGAACAGGAGGATATTTCCTTGTATTCTTGATAGCTGGGCATCCAGACTTCCAAATCATAGGTCTTGGCCGAGGAAAATCCCATGTCACCGGTACTCAGTAAAACTACTCTATAGGGCAGACCTAAAAGCTGTAATACTTCTTCCGCATTGGCGGTCAATTTCTCCAATTCTTCATAGGAATGTTGGGGCTCTACGATTTTAACCAGCTCCACCTTATTGAACTGGTGCTGGCGGATTATTCCCCTGGTGTCGCGCCCATGGGAGCCTGCTTCAGCCCGAAAGCAAGGAGTGTAAGCGGTCAGATAAAGCGGCAAATCTGCTCCATCCAGAATTTCTTCCCGGTATAAGTTGGTCAGGGGCACTTCGGCAGTGGGTATCAAATACATCTCCCGCCCCTCTACCTTGAACATGTCTTCGGCAAATTTGGGCAGCTGCCCGGTTCCCAGCATGCAGTCCCCACTTACCATAAACGGGGGCAGTATTTCCCGGTAGCCATGCTGCTGGGTATGAATGTCCAGGAAAAAGTTAATTACGGCTCGTTCCAGCCGGGCTCCTAAGCCTTTGTACACTGTAAAACGGGCTCCGGATAGTCTGGCCGCTCGCTCAAAGTCAAGAATATCCAGAGCCGGCCCTATATCCCAGTGGGCCTTGGGTTCAAAGTCAAACTGGCGCGGCTGCCCCCAGCGCCGTACTTCCACATTGCTGTTCTCATCCGGTCCCACCGGCACCGATTCATGAGGCAAATTGGGGATGTTTAACAGGATGCGATCCATCTGGGCTTCTATATTTTTAACTTCCTCGTCGAATGCGGCAATTTCCTTGCCTACCTGACGGACCCGATCCATCAGTTCAGTTGGGTCCTGTCCCGCCTTTTTCAATCTCCCTACTTCCTGAGAGGATTTGTTGCGGAAGTTTTTGAGTTCTTCAACCTGAACCAGGATCTGCCGTCTTCTTTCATCCAGTTTCAAGAATTCATCCAGAGCGCCGCTGAGATTGCGTTTGCGTAGCGCTGCTTCTACATTTTCGGGATTGGATCGTATTAATTTTGCATCTAACATAAGCAGTCCTCCTGTATGAATACCTTTCCCCAACTTGCTCCCCGGGTATTGGACAAGTTCTCAGCTGTTATCATTAAAAGTGAAGTAATTTGGGTTTGGTAAGAATACCGTCCAATTGACCAAGCTTCTCTAGGATCTCATCTTCCACTTTGCTGTCCACATTTACCAGTATGATAGCCTTGTCACCTTTGGTCTGACGGGCCACCCTCATGGAAGCTATATTAACTCCCTCATCGCCCAGCATTGTGGCGAAGGGCCCTATTATCCGTGGGCGATCTTCATTTTCCGCAATGATTACATAGCCTTCCAGGTTGGCTTCGGTTTCATAGCCATTAATTTCTACCAGCAGCGGATCGCGAGCCCGGGAAACGGTTCCAGCTATCTCCAAGTGCTGGCCGTTCTGGCCAAATATGTTGACGGAAATTACATTCTTATAGCGCCGGGCGCTTTGTTCCTGCTTGCTTTCATATACTTTGATGCCTCTTTCCCGGGCCATAAGGCGGGCATTGACATAATTAACCTTGTTCCACAGTATCGGCTCCAGCAGCCCTTTCAGGAAAGCTACGGTCAGAATCTCGGTATCATTTTGGGTTATGGGGCCGGCGTAATTTAACTCTACCCGGTCAATGGGAGATTTCTCCAGCTGGTAATAGAAGTTGCCCATCTTCCCAGCCAGGGTAATATACGGGCGCAGGTAGTTTAGTTCCTCACTGACCATGGTAGGCAGGTTGACCAAGTTGGGAACGATTTCGCCGTTCAAGGCTTTTATGACCTGCTCGGCTATAGTTTCCCCTACCCGGCGCTGGGCCTCATAAGTATCGGCACCTAAATGAGGTGTAACCACTACATTTTCGAATTCAAACAGCGGATTTTCTGTAGCCGGCTCTTTTTCAAAAACATCCAAGCCGGCACTGGCTACCTTGCCTGACTTCAAGGCCTCTAACAAAGCTGCTTCCTTGATAATGCCGCCGCGGGCGCAGTTCACCACCCGCACCCCCTCTTTGGCAATCTTAAACATTTCTTCGTTGATCATGTGGAAGGTTTCTTCCGTCTTAGGCGTATGCACGGTAATAAAATCAGATTGCCGTACCAGTTCCTCCAGGGTATTCATTTTCTCGGCCCCAAACTTCTCAAACCGTTCATCAGCAATGTAGGGATCATAGGCTATAACCCTCATATTAAAGGCTTTCAAGCGGGTTGCCACCATGGAGCCGATACGTCCCAAACCGACTATACCCACGGTTTTTCCGTACAGTTCCACACCCCGGAAGGGTTTGCGATCCCAGGTACCGGATTTTAAGAAGTTGTTGGCCCAGGCGGTTTTGCGCGCAGAAGACAGCAGCAAGGAAATGGTCTGTTCTGCGGCGGAAATAGTATTGCTGTCCGGGGTATTGGCTACGATAATTCCATAGCGGGTGCAGGCATCTACATCAATATTATCAATGCCATTGCCCGCCCGGCCCACTACTTTGAGCCGCGGGCTTCCCCGGCTGACCAATTCTTCGTTAACTTTGGTAACGCTGCGTACGATTATGGCATCATACTGGCCGATTATATCCAGCAGTTCTTCCCGGGATATTCCATCCCGGAAATCTACGTCCAATTCAGTGCGCAATAAAGCCAAGCCTTCTTCGGCGATACGTTCGGTTACTATAACTCGCTTTCTTTCTTCCACCCTTTACTCTCCCTTCTGTGCTTTGTTCAGCAAAAACGTTTGGGCTTTGCTTACCCCTGCTCCAAACTCCAGATCCCAGCCTAGTTTTTGCAGGGCGATTTCCAAAGCAGCCAAGGTGGCTAATAAATCCAGTTCCCGTACATAGCCCAGATGCCCTATGCGGAAAATTACATTATCCAAACTCTGCTGGCCTCCGGCCAACACAATGTTAAACTGGTCCGCCATATACTTGCGAATCTTATTGGCACCGATTTCTTCCGGGGCCACTACTGCGGTTAAAGCATGGGAAGCGTTTTCCTCCTGGGCCAGCAGCTTTAGACCCATGGCCCGCACTGAAGCACGTACCATATCCCGGTAGTTACGATGCCGTTCAATAATATTGTCCAGACCTTCTTCCTCCATCATCTTCAATGCCTCGCCCAATCCATAATATAGGGAAATGGCGGGAGTATAAGGATTCTGCCCCTTTTCCAGGTATTTCAGGCCAGAGCTTATATCCCAGTAGAAACGGGGCATTTTCGCCTCTTTATGCTTTTGCAAGGCTTTATCACTGAAAGCCATGAAGCATAATCCAGGAGGAATCATAAAGGCTTTTTGTGATCCGCTTACTACCACATCCAGATTCCAGTCGTCCATTTTCAGATCAAGAACCGCTAATCCACTGATGGCATCTACCATTAACAAAGCAGGGTGGTCACCCCGGGCTTCGCTAATGGCTTTCACATCATTGTAAACTCCCGTGGAGGTTTCATTATGGGTAACTAAAATAGCCTTTATTTCACGGTTCACATCCTGATCCAGGTGTTCTTTAATCCGCTGGGGATCTGCCGCCTCTCCCCAGGTAAAATCTATCTTTTCCACCTGAGCTCCAAATTCGGCGGCGATTTTTGCAAACCGATCACCAAATACCCCAATAGATACCGCCAGAACCTTGTCTCCAGGAGACAGAAAATTGACCACTGCTGCTTCCAAGGCACCGGTTCCAGAAGCAGGGTAAATTAAAACATGCTGATTGGTACGGTATACTTTTTTTACCCCCTCGGTAACCTCTGCCAGCAGCTGTTTAAATTCGGAACCGCGATGATTAATCATAGGTTTACTCATGGCCCTAATTACTCGATCAGGAATGGGAGTAGGGCCGGGAAGCAGTAAATACTGGGCACCTGTCATTTATAAAACCTCCTAAGTTAATATAAAAAACCCCTCGCCCTGTAAGGGACGAGAGGTACTTTTCCCGCGTTGCCACCCTAGTTGATACGGCCTGATGCCATATCCGCTTATTAGCTATAACGTAGCTACCGGTACTGCTTTAAACACAGACTGCTCCAGGATGGATTCAGTACAGTCCTGACTGGTTCACACCCACCACCAGCTCTCTTTATCAGTTGCCTGTACTTACTGGTCCCTTCATGGCAATTACTTATAAAAGATTAGAGTTTATTATATTACACTAGTTATTCCTTGGCAAGCAAAAACCTAGACCATATCCAGGAAATAACGATGTATACATAATCCTTGGGTAAGCTCAGGATGAAAAGCCGTGCTAAGCAGATTGTTTTGCTGCACCATGACGATTTTGTCTCGGTAGCGTGACATAACTCGTGCCTCTCCCCATATTTTTTCTACATAAGGAGCGCGAATAAAAACTCCCCGGGTGGGGCCGATATTATCTATATCAAGGTCCGCTTCAAAACTATCCACCTGCCTGCCAAAGGCGTTGCGCTTCACCCTTACATCCATTAAGCCTAAACGAAACTGATCCGAGTTGTCTATCTCCTTGGCCAGTAGAATCATACCGGCACAGGTACCCCAGATAGGCATACCCTGGGCAGCCCGGTCCTGAATAACTTTATCCAAACCAAATTCCTTCATGAGCTTGCCAATGGTGGTGCTTTCTCCTCCGGGGATGATAAGTGCGTCCACTTGCTGGAGCTCTTCAGGCTTGCGCACCTGGCAGGCTTGGGCACCGCATTTTTTTATGGCTTCCTCGTGCTCTATAAAAGCTCCCTGCAGAGCCAGTACGCCTATAATTTTTTTACCAGCCACGCTCCTGCATCCTTTCTTCGGGACGGATGGTGCTGATATCAATCCCCACCATGGGTTCACCTAAATCACGAGATACTTCGGCTAAAACAGCTGGATCATTATAATAAGTGGTGGCTGCTACAATAGCTTGGGCCCGCTTTTTGGGATCACCTGATTTGAAAATTCCTGAGCCCACAAAGATTCCATCACAGCCCAACTGCATCATTAAGGCTGCATCGGCCGGTGTAGCGATACCGCCCGCGGCAAAATTTACTACGGGAAGTCTTTTTAATTTGGCGGTCTCCACCACCAGCTCATAAGGTGCCTGCAGTTCTTTGGCGGCGGCCATCAACTCATCTTCAGGCAAGTTGCTGACCCAGCGAATCTCGTCATTGACCTGCCTGATGTGACGGACTGCCTCCACCACATTTCCTGTACCTGGTTCTCCTTTGGTGCGGATCATGGCAGCTCCTTCCCCAATCCGCCGCAGGGCTTCACCCAAATTTCTCGCACCACATACAAAAGGAACCTTGAAATTGTGCTTGTTCACATGGTACTTATCATCAGCGGGAGTTAAGACTTCACTTTCATCAATATAATCAATCCCCAGGGATTCAAGAATCTGAGCTTCTACAAAATGCCCAATGCGGCACTTGGCCATAACCGGTATGGTCACCGCGTCCATGATGCGCAGGATCACACTGGGATCAGCCATACGGGCAATACCTCCCGCAGCTCTTATATCAGCGGGAACTCTTTCTAAAGCCATTACTGCACAGGCTCCAGCTTCTTCTGCTATTTTGGCCTGCTCCGGGGTGGTTACATCCATAATAACCCCACCCTTGAGCATTTGGGCCAGGCCCGCTTTTACGCTAAATGTACCTTTTTGTTCCATAAAAAGAACCCTCCTTATCACCAAGCCGGACCGAGTTGCCCCTACCGTCTTTATAACTAGAAATTTTATGCCATTCTGATGGTTTTGTATAGTACTGAATAGAGTTATTCTTCATGTTCTGTCCGGAAGCGGGCAATGCTTACAATACGGTCGTTTTCAGGCAGCCTCATCAACAGGACTCCGCGGGCATAGCGCTTTTGGACCGAAATACCTTCTACTTGCAGGCGAATTATCTGTCCTTCGCTGGTTAGGATAACCAGCTCATCTTCCTCAGACACTATTTTGGAAGCTACTACTTCTCCATTTTTATGAGTAAGTTCAATGGACTTGACCCCTTTGCCGCCCCGGTTCTGGGTCTTAAATTCTTCCAGCGGCACCCGCTTGCCGTAACCATGTTCGGTGACAATCAATACATCGGCACCTTGCCTGTACTTGTCTATGCCAATAACATAATTGCCGGGATCTAAACTGATACCTTTTACCCCGGTAGCGGTCCGGCCCATGGGCCTGACCTGTTCCTCTTCGAACATTATTGCCTGCCCCCGGGCGGTATTGACCATTACCACATCACCTTTGACCACTCGCACCGCACCCACCAGTTCATCACCGGGCAGCAGGTTGACAGCAATTAACCCGGAGCGGCGCATATTCTTAAAAGCAGAAAGGGCTACTTTTTTGATAATACCTTGTTTGGTTATCATCAGCATATGCCGGTTTTCATCAAACTCTCGCGCTGCTACCAGTGTGGTCACCCGCTCATCGGGCCGCAGATCAATAAAGTTTATCAATGGCAGGCCTTTGGCCTGACGGGAAGCTTCCGGCAGGTGGTAAACCCGGTTGGAAAATACCCGGCCTTGATTGGTAAAGAACAAAACATGAGCCATGACACTGGTTACCACAACATCCGAGGAATAATCCTCGGCGCGGATAGAAGTAGCACTGATTCCTTTTCCTCCCCGCCGCTGAGCCCGGTAAATATCCAGGGGCTGTCTTTTGATATACCCACGGTTGGACAAGGTTATAACTACTTCATGGTCTTCGATGAAATCTTCTACGTTATAGTCAGAAATCTCATGGCTTATTTCTGTACGGCGTTTATCACCATACTTCTTCTTTATATCAGCCAGATCATCTTTGATAATGGACAAAACCCGTTCTGGTTTGGCCAGAATATCTTCTAAGTCGGCTATACGGATAAGCAGGTCATTATATTCCTCATCCAGCTTGCCGCGTTCCAGGTTGGTCAGCTGTACCATGCGCATATCCAGGATGGCATTGGCCTGGTCTTCGCTTAACTGGAAACGCTCCATCAAAGCTGTGCGGGCCTCTTCCCGGTCTTTGCTGCTGGTAATCAAATCGATAACTTCGTCCAGATTATCCAGAGCAATTTTCAACCCTTCGACTATATGCAGCCGCTGCTGGGCGACCTTCAAATCATACTGGGTCCGGCGGACAATAACTTCTTGACGGTGCTCAATGTAATAGCGAAGCATGTCTTTGATGCCCAGCACCATGGGTTGTCCATGTACCAGAGCCAGCATGTTAATTCCGAAACTGTCTTCCATCTGGGTGTGCTTAAACAGGTGATTGACTATCACATTTACGTTTACATCCCGGCGCACTTCAATTACTACTCTTATGCCTTTGCGGTCCGATTCATCACGTAAATCCACGATTCCATCAATCTTCTTGTCTCTTACCAGCTCAGCAATTTTTTCCACCAGACGGGCTTTGTTGACCTGGTAGGGAATCTCGGTAATCACAATGGCGCTTTTGCCGTTGCGGCGCTCTTCAATAGTATAGCGGGCCCGTAACTTCACTGTACCTCGTCCGGTTGCATAGGCTTTGCGTATACCTTCGGTACCCATTATAATACCGGCGGTCGGGAAATCCGGTCCCGGCAGCACCCGCATAATATCATCTAAGCTGGCTTCCGGATTATCTATTACCAGGGTAAGGGCATCTATCACTTCCGACAGGTTATGAGGCGGTATATTGGTGGCCATACCTACCGCTATGCCTGATGACCCGTTTATGAGCAGGTTGGGTATGCGGGACGGAAGTACCTGGGGTTCCTGCCGGGTATCGTCATAGTTAGGACGCCAATCAATAGTGTCTTTATCTATATCAGCCAGCATTTCACCAGCTATGCGTGACATGCGGCTTTCGGTGTAACGCATGGCTGCAGCCCCATCACCATCGATGGAACCAAAGTTGCCATGCCCATCTACCAGCGGATAACGCATAGCAAAATCCTGGGCTAGTTTAACCATAGCCTCATAAATGGCGGCATCACCGTGGGGATGGTATTTACCCATTACCTCCCCCACAATGTTGGCGGACTTTTTGTGGGGTTTGTCATGGGTCATCCCCTGGTCGTACAGAGCATAGAGAATACGGCGATGAACGGGTTTGAGACCATCCCGTACATCAGGAATAGCTCGAGATACAATAACACTCATGGAGTATTCCAAGAATGATTTTTTAACCTCTTTTTCGATATCAACGGTGGCTACATTTTCAAACAGATTTGCTTCTGCCAATGGTTATCAACTCCTGTTAAATGTCCAGGTTGGTTACGAACCTGGCATTAGCCTGAATGAATTCCCGGCGGGGCTCTACATTATCTCCCATCAGGCTGGAGAAAATTTCGTCAGCTCGAATGGCATCTTCCACTGTTACCTGCAAGATTCGCCGGTTTTCGGGATTCATAGTAGTTTCCCACAGCTGCTCGGGATCCATTTCTCCCAGACCTTTGTACCGCTGTATAGTCCATTTCTTGCCGGACTGGGCTATAAATTCATTCATTTTTTCTTCGCTGTGAAAATAGTGAATCTCATTTCCTCTCTTAATTCCGTACAAGGGCGGTTGAGCAATATATACATATCCTTGTTCCACTAAGGGACGCATAAAGCGGTAGAAGAAAGTTAACAGCAGTACCCGAATGTGAGATCCATCCACATCAGCGTCGGTCATAATCAAAAGCTTGTGGTAACGAGCCTTGCTGATATCAAAGTCTTCATCAATACCAGTACCCATAGCGGTAATCAAAGCCCGGATCTCTTCATTGGACAGGACCCGGTCCAAACGGGCCTTTTCTACATTGAGAATCTTTCCCCTCAAGGGCAGAATAGCTTGGAAGTTGCGGTCCCTCCCCTGTTTAGCCGACCCGCCGGCGGAATCTCCCTCGACAATAAACAGTTCTGATTCTGCTGGATCCCGACTGCTGCAATCTGCCAGTTTGCCCGGCAGGGTGGTGGTTTCCAGGGCACTTTTACGCCGGGTCAATTCCCGGGCTTTTTTGGCCGCTTCCCGGGCTCTGCGGGCTGATATGGCCTTTTCCATAATGCGCCTGGCAATTGTCGGATTCTCATTCAGATAATCTTCCAAATTCTCATATACAACTGATTCCACAATACCACGGATATAAGTGTTACCTAATTTGGTTTTGGTTTGTCCTTCAAATTGAGGTTCTTTTACCAGCACCGACACAATGGCTGCCAGTCCTTCCCGGATGTCTTCTCCGGAAAGATTACTGTCGTTTTCTTTGAGAAAATTATTCTTTTTTGCATAATCATTAATTACTCTGGTCAGACCGTTCTTAAACCCTACTTCATGGGTACCGCCTTCCTGAGTGTGAATGTTATTGGCAAAGGAATATATGTTCTCGCTGTATCCGGTATTGTACTGCAGGGCGATACGTACAATTACGTCATCCTTTTTGCTTTCTATATAAAATGGTTTCTCGCTCAACAATTCCTTGTTTTTATTAAGATAAGCTACAAAAGCCTGTAAGCCGTCCTGGTAATGAAACTCCTTCTCTACCGGCTCTTCTTCTCGTTCATCCCGTAGTATAATACGCAGTCCCTGATTCAAAAAGGCTAGCTCCCGCAAGCGCTGTTCGATAATCTCTCTCTCAAAGTTTACTTCTTCAAATATCTCTGGGTCAGGATGAAAATGAATAGTAGTTCCTGTGTCCTCACTGTTGCCGTCGGTATATAGAGGTCCCAGCGGTACTCCTCTTTCATAGGCTTGTTTATGTACTTGTCCATCGCGGTATATAGTTATATCCATGTGATTGGATAGTGCATTCACAACCGATAAACCCACTCCATGCAATCCACCGGAAATGTTGTATCCGCTTCCTCCGAACTTTCCCCCGGAATGCAGGGTGGTCATAATTACTTCAATAGCCGGGATTCCCATTGAGGGGTGAATATCTACGGGAATACCTCTGCCATTATCGTATACAGTTACCCAGTTGTCCTTATGGATAGTGACTTTGATGGTATCGCAATAGCCGGCTACTGCTTCATCAATGCTATTGTCCACTATTTCGAAAACTAGATGATGCAGACCTCGGGGACCGGTGGTTCCAATGTACATTCCTGGGCGCTTGCGTACGGCCTCCAGCCCTTCCAGGACCTGAATGTCAGAAGCACTGTAACCATTGTTATTTGTGCCGTTCATGTCTACACCTCCTGGACATAATTAGATGCCCGTTTATAGAGGGTGGTAGAAGAAATAGGAGATAGGTAAACCTTGTCATCACAGAGAACCAGGGATTTATCTTTTCCCTTTTCACTTATTGGCACCAGTTTTTTCTCCGCGCGAGCGATCTCCACAATATCCTGAATATCATCAGCCAGGGGAGGTTCAAGATTAAGAATGGCTATGATGTTCTGGGAAGATATTATATAGTTGTTTCCTAGATGAATATACACGAGACTACCCCTTTCCTAATAGTTGTCCCTTTGTCATGCGGCAGACAAAAGCCTGATTAGCTTTTATTTGCTGGTTTTCAAAATGAACCGTGGTAAGAAAACTTTGAAATGAAGCCTCTTGCAGATAACTGAGCAACCTCTGCTGCCGTTCGTTATCTAACTCA
This sequence comes from Bacillota bacterium, assembly GCA_029550685.1. Classification (GTDB taxonomy): domain Bacteria; phylum Bacillota; class Syntrophomonadia; order Syntrophomonadales; family Syntrophomonadaceae; genus DTU018. The sequence continues at coordinate 11,483 of JAKPGY010000022.1, read as the reverse complement.
GACAAGACTTCGTCTAACAGGAAAACTGGATATTCCCCCTGGGTCTTTTGCAAGGCCATTAATTCTGCCAGTTTAAGGCTTACCGAAATACTGCGCTGCTGCCCTTGGGAAGCAAATTGGCGAGCAGGATGATCGTCTAGATATATGTTGATGTCATCCCGGTGAGGACCAATTAAACTGCTTTTACGCGCACACTCCTGTTCTTTAATTTGTTTCAGCTGGTTTAACATGGATAATCTTAAAATTTCAAAATTTATTTTATCATTATCTAATTCTAAGGGAAATGAAATAGCATAGCGTATTTTAAGTCCTCCTGCATCTTCTCCGCTCATATATTCATAGAGAGAACCCGCTAACTGATCCAGCAAGTTAACCATATTAATACGCGCTATTATTATTTTAACAGCTTGCTCTACAAAAATTTCGGTAGTTAAAGCGAAGGTTTTTGTATTAGCTTGGTTATTTCTTAATAAAGCATTCCTTTTCTTTAAAATTTTAACATAGTTATCCAGATGATACCCATACTCTTTACCGGCTTGTTTTAAGGCGAAATCCAGGAAGAAGCGCCGCCGGCTGGGTGATCCTTTAACCAAATATAAATCGTCTGGTGTAAATATAACCACACGCAGACGATCTGGATGATGGGGATTGGTTTTTCGTCCATTTAGGGTTATTTTTTTTCCCTGGACCCGATCATATTTAATCCTGGTTTCAAAGCAACGCTCTTCATATTCGTAACAACCCCAAACCTCGTAAGACTGCGCCTGGTCATTCACCATAACTTGGTCACTGGAGGTACGAAAAGAAGTGCCAGTCGCTAAAACACAAATCGCCTCGAGAAGGTTGGTTTTTCCCTGTGCATTATCTCCCACTATAACATTCAAATTTGGTGACGGCCGGTGTTCAATATTAATTAAATTTCTAAAGTTAGAAACCTGGTAATGAATAACCTTCAAGGATGGGTCCACCATTCTTTATTGACTGGTTCGCAGTGGAACCAGTACATACAGATAGTAAGCCTTTTCCGGATTGGTTATAAGAGCTGGCCCCAGGGAACCAGACATCTGCACAGATATTTTATCGGTTTCCGCGGTAAATATCTTCATTACATCTAAAAAATAATTGGTATTAAAGGCTATGCGGAAATCCTTGTCTCCTTTTATCTCAAAATCATCAATTACCTCTTCTATTTCTCCCATGGCTTCTGAGAAGGCATTGACGATAATCTCCTGCTCTCCCAGGTTCAACTGGACATGGTGAATTTTTAATTTTTCATCGGTAGGCATGGTCCTGGCTCTTTCCAAAGTAGTGGTAAGAAGATGGGAGTCAATAGTAAGGGTGGTGCTGAATTGTTTAGGAATTACTTGTTCGTAATTCGGATACTGTCCTTCAATTAATCGTGACATAAGCAATATATTGCCTTTGGAAAAAATCACGTTGTTATCACTGAAACTTAAGTCGATCAAATCATCCCCGTCATCTAACAGACGAGCCAGTTCGTTAACGGTACGAGTGGGAATAATAAAGTTAAAAGGCTTAAGCTCTTTATCCTCAAGGGCATAGGAAAAATAGGCCAGCCGGTGGGTGTCGGAAGCTACTATTTTTAATACTCCTTCTTCCAGAACATCAAATAAAACGCCGGTAAAAACCTGGCGAAAATGGGTGGCTGCTGCCGCGAAGGAGGTTTTTCGCAAAGCTTCTTTTAACACATTCTGAGGCAGAGAAAAACGGTGCTCCATATGAGCTATGGGTAAACCTGGATATTCCTGGTCCCGGTAGGTATTAATGTAACCGGAAGAACGCCCGTAAGTAATATCCAGGCGGGAAGTTTCCGGATTTAATTCCAGGCGTATGGCAGACTCTGGAAGTAGTTTTATAAAGTCAGCAAAATAATGGGCATTAACTAGTACTGAACCTTCCTCTAATATTTGTACCTGATCAGTGGAAGCTCTAATGCCGATTTCTAGATCCGTAGCGGTCATGGTTAGACCCTTTTCCTGGGAAGCTTCTATTAGAAGCCCGGAAAGCACTGGTATGGTGTTTTTGCTGGAAGCAGCCCTATGTACTAGAGAAGTGAGAGCTGACAATTCATTTTTTTCAATAGTAATTTTCACTGGAGACCCTCCCATATTCTTTTTTTCAGCAGCCCCTTATATATTTCTTATTTATCAGACATTCGCAGTCGTAGCAGTAGAGTAACTTAATATGTGGATAAAATGGGACAAGCACATATTGTCGGCCTTTTTGTAAGGGAAAAACCTGTTTATAACTTGTCCAATTTAAAACTGGTTTGGATCTAACCGATGGGATAACTCATCTATGGTAGCCGCCAGTTCCGGATCAGCTTCTAACTCCTTCTCTACCTTTTCTGCAGCATGTATAACCGTAGTATGATCACGACCGCCAAACTGATCTCCAATCTGTGGATACGAGGCATCAGTCAGTTTACGACATAAGAACATGGCCACCTGGCGGGGGACCACTACCTGCTTATTGCGCTTCTTGGATAAAAGCTCGGCCATTTCTATATTATAATAGGAACAAACTTCTTTCTGAATCATTTCGATGGTTATTTTGCGAGGCCGCGGCGGAGGCAGTATATCCTTTAGGGCTTCGGTAGCCAGGGCCATATCCAAAGGTTTTCCGGTCACAGTGGCATAGGCTACCAGACGGATCAGAGCCCCCTCCAATTCTCTTATATTAGATTCGATGCTATTAGCAATATAATCGAGAATATCATAAGGAATATTTAAGTTTTCCATTTGTGCTTTCTTACGCAGAATAGCAATGCGGGTTTCCAGATCAGGCGGCTGTATATCGCAGATTAACCCCCATTCAAAACGGCTGCGCAAGCGATCCTCCAGGGTGGGTATATTACGAGGAGGGCGATCGCTGGATATGACTAATTGCTTATTAGCCTCGTATAAACTATTAAAAGTGTGGAAAAATTCTTCCTGAGTACGTTCTTTGCCGGCCAGAAACTGAATATCATCTATCAACAGCACGTCTATGTTGCGATACTTATTACGAAAGCCGGAGGTATTATCATCACGGATTGAACTTATTAATTCATTGGTAAACTGTTCTGAGGAAACGTAAGTAACACTAGCCGAGCGGTTTTTCTGGAGAATGTGGTGGCCAATAGCTTGCATTAGGTGAGTTTTGCCTAGCCCAACCCCTCCGTAAATGAAAAGAGGATTATAAGCTCGAGATGGTGCTTCTCCTACCGCATAGCAGGCCGCGTGGGCAAAGCGGTTACTGTTACCTACTACGAAGGTATCAAAGGTGTATTTAGCATTCAGAAAATAAGTATTACCTTCCGCATGGGGCTGGGAATCAGTAATGATTTCCAGTGAAGCATCCTGATCAGTTATAGCCCGCAAATGGGTGAGCATAGTGTTCAAATAACGCGACTCTATCCATTCCTTGGTCAAGGTATTAGGAACCGTTATATATAGAGTATTGCCTCGTACTTCAGTGAATTTGGCCATGGAAAACCAAATTTCAAAGCTGGTGGAACCTATCTCATCGCGGATAATTTGCATAACTTTAGTCCATGCTGTGGCATAGTCGTGTTGGTAGGCCATTACAATCCTCCCTGTTTATATGTGGAAAACCTACTCTGTTGAAAAGCACAATAATGTGGATAAAATAAATGAGATGGTAACAACCCCAATTAAATGAACAGTTACCCTTTACCGTTAGCCAGATATAGTATAATGATAGCAAATAATAAACTAGTGTTAAAGTACAGATGTGTATAACTTCTTGACAGGCCCTTGGCCGCATCTCTATAATTATAGGGTGCTTATTTAGCGTAAGGAGGCTCAATATAATGAAAAGAACCTATCAGCCGAAAACCCGGCAGAGAAAGAAAGTACACGGATTCCGCAAACGGATGTCCACCAGTTCAGGACGCCGGGTTCTGGCCAGCCGCCGGAAAAAAGGAAGAAAAATTATTTCCGCTTAAGGTCGTAGTCGACGACCTTTTATTTTACCCGCAAGGAAGGGTTTAAATGCTGGGTAGAGAATTTAGAATAACGGCTACTCAGGAGTACAATAATATATATAGGAATGGTAAAAAATTTCCAGGTAAATTTGTAATTCTTTACGTTGCCGATAACGAATTGGGACATAATCGCTATGGAATTGTAACCAGCACCAAGGTAGGCAAAGCCGTAGTTCGCAACCGTATTAAAAGGCGCCTCAGAGATTTAGTACGCAAAATGGATTTGAATATTAAACCGGGACATGATCTGGTGCTGGTGGTGAGACACCATGCTGGTTCAGCTGATTACCAGCAGCTGGAAAAAGATCTTAGTATGGTGATAAGGAAGGCCGAATTATAAATGAGACAATTGTTTATATTGCTGGTGAAAGTGTATCAAGCATTTACTTGTTTTAGACCCCCTGCCTGCCGGTTTTATCCGACCTGTTCCCACTATGCGATCCAAGCAGTGGATAAATACGGTATATTAAAAGGTGGATGGCTGGCGGTGCGCAGAATATTAAGATGCCATCCATTCCAATCGGGGGGATATGATCCTGTTCCATGAAACACCAGCAATTATTTTTATTTAATGGTTGGTAATGAGGAGGTGGAACCTGCTTTCCCACAATGGTAAGCAGGATTTGATTTGTGGCAATCGTTTGTACAGTGGTTTGCTGATGTAATTCAGTGGATGTACCTGCTGACAGGTGAGATTGGCTTGCCCAATTATGGCTTGGCCATAATTTTCATGACCATTCTTATCAAACTGGTAATGTTTCCTTTGACCCAGAAGCAAATGCATTCTATGCGGGCTATGCAGCAATTGCAGCCCAAATTGCAATACATACAGGACAAGTATAAAGATAATCCTCAGCTTATGCAGGCTAAGATGATGGAGCTATACAAAGAACACGGAGTTAGTCCGTTTAGTTCTTGTTTGCCATTGCTAATTCAAATGCCTATCTTTATAGCTTTTTACCAATCATTATTAAACTTTCCGTTTAGTGTAGCTGAACATGCTAGTTTTTTGTGGATTCCCAACATAGGAGCCCGTGATCCATACTACATCCTGGCTGTGCTGGCAGCTTTAACTACCTACTACCAGTCTAAATTGTCTTCGGTTAATCCCCAGGATCCCACTCAAAAATCTATGCTGTATATAATGCCTTTATTTATGGCCTGGATAGCTGCGACATTACCAGCTGGGCTTCCCCTGTACTGGGTAACATTCAACATATTAGGTATACTGCAGCAGCTTTATGTTAACCGTACCAACTATTTAGCTGCCGACACTGGTACCGGCCTCCAGGTGGAAGCAGAAGACATCCCACGGGAAAAACCAGCCCACAATAATACTGCGACTAAAGAGGTAAAAGCTCAGGAGCCAGCCGCGAGGAGGGACAAAGGAGGAAAGAAGAGCAGTGGAAGCACAAAGTATCGAAAAGCGGGGAAAAAGCGTCGATGAGGCTATAAAAGCGGCCTTGGATGAATTGGGATGTGATATTGACGATGCGATTATTGAAATCATCGAAGAGCCCTCTAAAGGACTGCTTGGATTGGTAAAAAAGCCTGCGGTGGTCAGGGTTACCCGCCGGGATAAACCCGATGAAGAAGTTCGTAAAGTTCTGGAAGACCTGCTCAAGAAAATGAACATTGAGTATCAGATTGGCAAAGTAGAGTGGGAAGATGGCCGGGTACGCATTAATATCGTGGGCAAAGATGTGGGGTTATTAATCGGACGCAAGGGCGAAACACTGAATGCCTTGCAGTTTATGGTGGGATTAATTGTAAATCGCAAACGGCAAGAGAAAATTAGAGTGGTTTTAGACGTAGAAGACTACCGCAAGAAGAAAGAAGAGTCCCTGGAAGCTCTAGCGTTAAGATTATCTGAACGGGTCAAAAAAACCAAAAAGAATGTAGTGATGAGACCCATGAATTCTCAGGAAAGAAGAATTGTTCATACCACCTTACAGGGGGATCCGCAAGTTACCACTTATTCTTTGGGAGATGAGCCTAACCGCAAAGTTGTAATTTCCCTCAAAAAATAATCCAGGTCAAAAGGCCCCTAAGGGGGCCTTTTTTTATGGAATCAGTGAATGTGTAGAGGCCGGATGGTTTTGGTAGAATATAGAGAAAAACACCATTAGCGAATTTCGATAGCCAGTAGGTTTACCTTTAGCACCTGTTCCGTCGTACACGATATAGCAGCGGCTCGATGTGCTACTCAGAGGGTACCGGGCTAAACAAACATCCTGTTTGATAGCCCTCTTAAGGACATCATGTCCCTCGCCCCCATCATACACCCATCTTCGCCGGCTATATCGGACACCTCCACCAAGGTGCTCATGGCAAACCTACAGTCACACTAGCAAGGCTTCAGTAAATAAATTTAAGACAAGGGGTGCCTAAGTTGCAGGATTCTATTGCAGCTATCTCTACTCCGCCCGGTGACGGCGGAATAGCTATTGTTCGTTTAAGCGGTAATAAGGTTATAAATACTGTGGATATGCTGTTTAAGCCCTTTCGCCAGGAAGTACAGCTGGAAAAACGCCCCAGCCATACTCTTACCTTGGGCTGGATCATGGATGAAGATGGAAAGCCCCTGGATGAGGTGCTGGTGAGCATTATGCGAGGCCCCCACAGCTACACCGGCGAGGACGTAGTGGAAATTAATTGTCATGGAGGAACCCTGCCAGCCCGGAGGATTCTAGAACGAGTTTTGCAGTCGGGTATACGATTGGCTGAACCCGGTGAGTTCACACGCCGGGCTTTCTTAAATGGCCGGTTGGATGCCAGTCAGGCCGAAGCGGTTATCGATGTTATACGTGCCAAAACCGACAAAGCAATGCAAATCGCCATGCGCCGACTGCAGGGAAGTACCAGCCGTCTGGTGCAGCAGTTGGAAGATGAATTGATTCAGATAAATGCTATGGTGGAGGCCAGTCTGGATTTTCCAGATGAGGTGGGAGAGCCAGACTATGAGGAAATTGGTGAAAAACTGGAACAGATTATTGCTCAGTTGGACCACATGCTGGAGGCCGCCCGGCGAGCTGACATTTACCGGCAGGGAATTACCGTGGCGATAGCAGGCAAACCCAATGTAGGGAAGTCCAGCTTGCTTAATGCACTGTTAAGAAAAGAAAAAGCCATTGTAACCAGCATCCCTGGTACTACGCGGGACATCATTGAGGACTGGCTTAACATCCGGGGGATTCCGGTAAAGATATTGGATACAGCCGGCATTCGAGATACCGAGGACCTAGTGGAGCAAATCGGGGTGCAGCGCTCCCGGGAAGTTATTCAGCAAGCAGATCTGATTATATTTTTGCTGGATGTTACGAGCGGAATAACCGTCGAGGACCAGTATATCTATGAAAACATAGCTAATGGCAAGGTTATCGTGCTGGTTAACAAAGAAGATCTGGAGGACAAAAAAGTCACCGAACAGGAGTTGCAGCAAATGTTCCCTGAGGTCCCGGTCATCCGCGGATCGGTTAAAGAAGAAGTAGGCCTGGAGGAGCTGGAAAGTTTGATAGAACAAATGGTTCTGGCCGGTGGCCTTGACAGTGATGATTTAGAAATGGCAGTTAATCTAAGACAAAAACACTCTCTAATGACAGCACGCCAGCATGCCCAGGAGGTACTGGTTTCCCTGCAACAAGTACCTTTGGATTGCCTGGGAGTTGACCTGAGGGGAGCTCTGGAGGCATTAGGAGAAGTAACCGGCAAAAATCTTAAAGATGAAGTGCTCGACCGTATATTTCATGATTTTTGTATCGGTAAATAACAGCGGGCTGGAGGTAGAAAAGCAAATGAAGAAATATAATGCAGGCAGCTATCAGGTGGTGGTAATAGGAGCAGGACATGCTGGCTGTGAGGCCGCCCTGGCCGCGGCTCGAATAGGATGTTCCACCCTTATGATTACCCTTAGTATGGAAAATATAGCCCTAATGCCCTGCAACCCTTCTATTGGAGGCCCGGCCAAGGCGCAGTTAGTACGGGAAATAGATGCTCTGGGCGGGGAGATGGGAGTTAATATTGATAAGGCTAATATCCAAATCCGCATGATAAACACGGGAAAAGGTCCGGCGGTACAGGCCTTGCGGGCTCAGGCGGACAAATATGAGTATCACAAGGAGATGCTGCGTACCCTGCTGGATCAGCCTAATCTGGATATATTAATGGCGGAAGTGATCCGCATAGAGACTAAAGCAGGCAGGGTAACTGGCGTTCTGACTAAAACCGGAGCTCATTTCGATTGCCAGGCGGTGGTAATTACTTCCGGAACCTATTTAAAGGGACGTATCATAATTGGGGATGTGATTTTTGATGGGGGTCCAGGCAATCAATTCCCGGCAACTATGCTTTCGGACAGCCTGCAGGAAATGGGACTGAGCTTAGGGCGTTTTAAGACGGGAACCCCACCCCGCATCAGCAAAAAAACCGTGGACTTTTCCAAAATGGTAGAGCAGCCTGGTGATCCGCGACCTCTGCGTTTCTCCTATATCAGCCCGCCTTTTGACCGGCCGCAGTTGTCTTGCTGGTTGACCCACAGCACTCCGGAGACTCACCGGATAGTGATGGATAACCTGGATCGGGCTCCTATGTTTACCGGGGTTATAAAGGGTCGGGGTCCCCGTTATTGTCCTTCTTTTGAAGACAAGGTGGTGCGTTTTGCTCATAAGGACAGCCACCAGTTGTTTGTGGAACCGGAAGGCCGAGCTACTGATGAGATGTATGTTCAAGGATTAAATACCAGCCTGCCTGAAGATGTGCAAATCCAGGTCCTGCACAGTATTCCCGGTTTGGAGAATGTCCGCATGATCCGAACGGGATATGCTATCGAGTATGATTATGTATTGCCATCCCAGCTGAAACCCTCTTTGGAGACCCGCGCAGTAGAAGGGCTGTTTACCGCAGGACAAATCAACGGTACCTCAGGTTATGAAGAAGCTGCAGCCCAGGGAATAATAGCTGGCATAAATGCGGCTATGAAAGTTTTGGATAGGGAACCGCTTATATTAAAACGCAGTCAAGCCTATATAGGAGTAATGATTGATGATTTGACTACTAAAGAAATGGATGAACCTTACCGGCTGCTTACTTCCCGGGCAGAGTACCGCCTGCTGCTGCGCCAGGATAATGCTGATCTGCGGCTTACAGAAATAGGACGGCAGATAGGATTGGTAAGCGAAGAGCGCTGGCGCATCTTCCAGGAGAAGAGGGAATTGTTGGAACGGGAAATTAAACGACTGCGTGATTACCAGGCTGTACCTGCAGATCAGGCAGTAGGAATGATTTTAGCCAAAAAAGAGAGTGCGGCTCTCAAGGACCGCACGTCATTATGGGATTTGCTGCGACGTCCCCAGGTGGAAATAGAAGATTATGTGGAGGCCGGACTGCTCCCCGAGCACGATCTGGATATTCTGGAACAATTAGAAGTTCAGGCAAAGTATGAAGGCTACATTAATAAACAATACGAACAAGTCAAGCGTTTTGAAAAAATGGAAAGCAAATTGATTCCGGCCGGACTAGATTATGAGATGGTGCATGGTTTATCCAATGAAGCCAAACAAAAACTGGCTCAGTTCCAACCAATTTCTGTGGGGCAGGCTTCGAGAATTGCAGGAGTATCACCAGCAGACATTAATGTGTTGTTAATATATTTAGAAAAAGAAAGAAGGAAATAACAGGTTTGTATGGAATATATTAACAAATACCGAACCATGCTTTTATCTGAAAATCAAAACCATAACCTGGTCAGCCGGCGAACTCTGGAGGAGGAATTTGACAAACATGTCCAGGACAGCCTAGAAGTTTTGAACCATACTCACTGGGAAAACCTTACCGTTGTTGACATGGGTAGTGGAGCAGGATTTCCCGGGCTAATTTTAGCCATGAACTGTCCTAATGTCCAGTTTGTACTAGTGGAATCAGATAAGAAAAAGAGCACTTTTTTAGAACAGGCTGCCCTCCAACTGGATTTGAACAATGTAATCGTGGATACCCGACGATTGGAGGAGGTGGGCCAGGACAAAGCATTTCGGGAGCGATTTGATGTAGTAACCGCTCGGGCTTTAGCTTCCTTAAATGTACTGCTGGAATATGGCATTCCTCTGCTGAAGACAGGAGGAACAGGATGGTTTTGGAAGGGTACTAGAGCTGCCGAGGAGGTGGCTCAAGCTGAAACCGCTTTACATCTGCTGCAGGCCAGAGTGGAGAACATTTACTGGTACCGGCTCATTGAAGAGCGTGACCGGGCGCTGGTCAAAGTGGTAAAACAAGGCCCAACTCCCGAGAAGTATCCTCGAAGGGTGGGAATTCCAACCAAGCGTCCCCTGTAAAAGGAGGAGTCCAGCATGGTGTTCAAACAGTTGGAAAAGATTTTGGGGCGGGGGCAGCAGGCTCATAATGTAGAGAAGATTGAAATGAGCCGTATTGATCCCAACCCATATCAACCGCGCCGCCAGTTTGGGGAAAGGGAGTTATCAGATCTGGCCCAATCCATTGAAAATTATGGGGTAATCCAACCTATAGTGGTGCGTCCGGTAGGAGAAAGGTATCAAATTGTGGCCGGCGAACGCCGGTTTCGCGCTTGTGCATTACTGGGACATCGGGTCATACCTGCCCTGGTGGAAGAAATGGATGATGAACGAGCTGCAGCGGTGTCATTAATAGAAAACCTCCAGAGGCGGGAACTGAACTATTTTGAAGAAGCCCAGGCGTACAGCGTACTGATTGAGGATTTTGGCATGACCCAGGACGAGTTGGCCAAACGTATTGGCAAAAGCCAGTCCGCGATAGCCAACAAGCTGCGCCTTCTTAAGCTTCCCGAACCGGTCCAGGAACTCATTTCGCCAGATATCATTACCGAAAGACATGCTCGTTCATTGCTTAAACTAAGTTCACCGGAAATGCAGATGGAAGTGCTGCGGCAAATATATGAACGGGATTTGAATGTTAAAGAAACCGAGGCTCTGGTACAAGAATTAAGTCAAAACAATATTCCTCGGGGAAGCACCAATCAGGAAGGCGGACAAAATGTGTCCATGATAATCAAGGATGCCCGCATATTTATCAATACCATTAAAGAAACGGTAAAAAGAGCCCGGCAAACCGGGGTGGACATATCTGTGACCGAGCGCAGCTGCGATGAAGAATATGAATTGATTATCCGGGTACGACAGCAAAAACGAGCTGCCGTGCTGACCCTGCCGCGCTAGTAAACGAACCCCATTATATCGGTTGTGCCCGCAAGAACACCTATTCCTCCAATAGTTTAATGCAGCTTTGGATCTGGCCGAAATGATAATGACATAGAGCTTAAGCCTATATAAAAAACTGGTCCCGTTGTAACGGGACCAGCCAGACTATCGAAGAAGTCCATTTAAAGAGATCGCCACGTCGCTACGCTCCTCGCAACATTAGCCATGAACGATAGTGAACATCGGTAGTGCCGGAACGGCCGATGACAGAACCGGAAGCCATCGTT
>JAKPGY010000017.1 GCA_029550685.1 Bacillota bacterium | reverse complement strand
TCTGCGGACCTCTTACCTTTAAGAAGTCCTGCGCCCCCTCGCGGCGCGCTTGATCATCCTACCACCCTGGTCTCTACTCTGTCAACCCGGTAGTTTCTCCCAGCGCTTGCCGCCTCGCGGCGCAAGAATTATATTATCATGGCGTGTATACACTGTCAAGAAATTGCGGTTCATTTTTAGATCAAATTCAACCAGACCAACTTATCTTGAATCCATTCGCTCCCGCTGCAACAACGGGTACAATAATTCGGCATTGGTCCCGTTCCATCCTACATAGGTATCGGGAACAGTTCCAACTATTATGGTTTCCGCTAATGGCACTACCGCTGAAACCTTGATTTCCTCATCCATAAATGGAACTGCTACTTTCATAGTGTTCTCAATATTGAAATAGATTAAATGACGGGTCTGATTAATTCCCGCTTGATCAAATTGATTCTGCACCGATACATGTACTTGCCCAACAGGTATAATTCTTACTTTCATGCGCGGGCCATAGCCGGCTAATAATTTAGACCCGGTAACTTCCCCCAGAGGGATGTGCAAGCTTTGTTCTTCCATGTCTCTTAGTGAAGCAGAAACCTCTTTCACTGTATTGGTCATCATCTGATTGAGTATAATGGTGTTTGGCTGAATAAGTACAATCCGGCCTTGGTTATCTTTATGAACTTCCACGATATCGTGGTAGTCAAACTGAGCAACCACCTGTTCATTAACAATTTGGCTAATTCGCTCTGACTGCGCTGCCTGAGCCCTGGACTTGGCTATTGCCAATATGCTGGCTTTTAAACGAAAATCTACATATAGAAAGGAAATGATTAGACTAATGATTATAAGCAGAGCTAAAACTGCTGGCCAGTTCCTGCGCGAGGACATCATTGGCTCACCTCCGTTTCTACAATATATGTAAAGTAGCCTCAGAGTGTGAACACTACAAAATATATTGACTCTCTTTGAAAAACCTTGGCGTTTGTATAGACTAATTAAGAAGGAGTGAGATTGTTGCCAAATATACGCGTTCGTTTTGCCCCCAGTCCAACTGGGGCTCTGCATATAGGCGGGGCTCGAACCGCCTTATTCAACTGGCTTTTTGCCCGCAGTCAGGGCGGCAAGTTTATTCTTCGCCTGGAAGACACAGATTTGAATCGTTCTACCATGGAGTCGGCTGCTGGAATCATCGACGGCTTAAAATGGCTGGGACTAGACTGGGATGAAGGCCCTGACATAGGCGGACCCTTAGGACCCTACCGCCAGAGCGATAGACTGCCCATTTACCAGGACCATATAAAACAGCTATTAAACAATGGCCGGGCCTATTATTGCTTCTGTACTGCCGATGAACTGGCAGCAGAAAGATCCGCAGCAGCCCAGCAAAAACTTAATTACCGACATCACTGTCCTTACCGGGAGCTTTCTGCCAGCCAGGCAAAACAGCTTTTAGATAGCGGCAAGCCTGCAGTAGTGCGCTTTAAAATGCCGGAAACTGGTTCAACAACCGTACACGATCTGGTCAGGGGCGACGTATCCTTTGACAATCAGCTGTTAGACGACATCATCATTCAGAAGTCTGACGGCTGGCCCACCTACAATTTTGCGGTAGTAATCGATGATCACACTATGCAAATCAGTCATGTAATCCGCGCCGAGGAACATCTGAGCAATACCCCCAAGCAATTACATATTTATAACGCTTTTTATTGGCAGCCTCCAATATTTGCTCATGTTTCCATGATCCTTGCACCAGATCGCAGCAAACTTTCTAAACGGCACGGGGCTACTTCCGTACAGGAATTTCGTGAGCTAGGATACCTTCCGGAAGCTCTGATCAATTACCTGGCCTTACTAGGCTGGTCAGCTGGGGAGGAAGCCACTTTACTATCGAGAGAAGCATTGCTGGAACAGTTCAATCTTACCAATGTCAGCCGCTCCGCTGCGATCTACGACCTGGATAAGCTCACCTGGATGAACGGCAACTATATTGTCCAATCCCCGGCAGAACGAATTTTGGATTTGCTTCATCCCCAGGCTGTATCCCGGGGCTGGTGGACAAAACCTGATGATCCATATGCGCTGCAGGTTGTAAAACTGTTACAGCCCCGTTTGAAAACTCTTAACCAGTTCTTTGAGCAGGCGGATTACTTTTTTAATGAAGTTAGCAGTTATGACGAAAAAGGGGTTGATAAATACTGGCGGCAGGATAATGCAGAGGAAATCCTGGCTAACGTGGCAGATATCATTGAGGGCACTGCCTTTGATGCCGGTTCTCTGGAATCAGCCTTCCGGCAGAGGGCGGAACAAATAGGTGTAAAAGCTGGCAATCTGATTCACCCGGCCAGACTTGCTTTAACTGGGCGCACCTCCACGCCGGGCCTTTTTGAAGTCATGGAAATCTTGGGACAAAGTACTTGCCGCCAGCGCATCCAATCTGCCCAACGGTTTGCAGCATCGCTTTAATCTGGAAAACAAAAAATACACCATACCTTTGACAACCAATCGGCCCCTGTATTATAATAATCATCGCCGGGTATAACCTGGATGCAGCCGGATGGTGTAGTGGTAGCACGACTGACTCTGGATCAGTTCGCCAGGGTTCGAATCCTTGTCCGGCTGCCATATCATTTGGCCCCATCGTCTAGAGGCCTAGGATGCCGCCCTCTCACGGCGGAGACAGGGGTTCGATTCCCCTTGGGGCTACCAGCATATCCGAAATCCTTGAAGAACTTAGTTCGGCAAGGATTTTTATTTTTCTGTACCGGGTTTATATACTCCCCACTCCCGGCCTTGATTGCGAACTATCAGATTTTGCCTAGTGTAATATAGATGCCGGTTATATGCAGTCTCTGGATCACGTTCTTTGGCAAACCATATCCTCTCATGAAAAAGGTGTATTGTTTCGGCACAGGTCTGATAATAGCTGCATCCATTTTTCAGTAATCGCAATACCAAATCATTATCATCATAACCAATACCGGTAAAATCTTCGTCATAGCCTCCAATAGCGAAGAATTCTTCCCGGCTGATCCCCATCAGAAATGGCAGCCTGATGTTTAAATGGGGATACTTGAAGAATTCCACTAGATCATACTTCCCTTGATTTGTTTCCAGATGACGCAGAAAGGATCCATCCTGGTCGTCCCGGGCAATGGGGATGCTAAGGCGTTTTTGATTGGCTAGTACAGGGAGAGTCAGGTGGACAATACAATCATTCAAATGAAACATCTCGGCACAGGAAATAATTAAGACTTTGCCCTTCGACATTTTAGCGCCTATATTGATGGCATACCCAGGTACCCTCCATTTAATGTCACCATCCAGGTTTCTCTGGCCGGTGAAAACATAGCAAATGTTTAATTTCTCCTTATATTGTTGGCAAATCGCTTCCGTTTCATCGTTAATCCCATCGTTTAGGATAATCGTTTCAAAATCTTTAGGCATAGCTTGTTTGGCCAGAGAAAACAGTCCCCATTTCAAAAGATGCGGCCTTTGAAATGTGGTAATGATGATTGAGGCAGTACAGCTCATATGCATTTTCCTTCCCCAGAACTTATTAATAAACCAGTGAATCAACTTAATAGCTTTAGCTATCTTTTTCCCCCCACTGGAAGTGATAAACGATACTGTCGAAGGCGGTTTGGTGAATTATCCCCCGGTGCTTGAGTTTGCGTATTAATACAGTGTCCCCAGAGATACAAGGTTCTCCCCATTTGGCAATCACCGGCTCATAAATGTCACTGCCCAGTAACACTCCTCCTTCAGGATAACCTCCCGCCACTTCAAAATGCTCTTTACGGATTAATAAGGGCATATACAAACCACCATTTTCTACCCGGGATTCAGCAATGGAAGCAGCGTATTCTAAAAATTGATCTTCTTGATAGGTGTCGGGGTCGAGTCCGAAATTTTTCGAAATCCCATACTGCCCGCTGGGCAGTTTCCCAGACTCTACCAGACGCGAGGCTACGCAATTAGAGCCGTTGTAGGCCTTCCAAAGGTTATCGAACCAGCCGGGACTGAAAGCCATATCTGAATTGATAAAGACCAGGAAATCTCCCCGGGCCTTAGCAGCCGCATAATTATAAGCCCGATATACCCTGTTTACATACCATTCTGCCTGTTGTTCAACAGAGTTGTGAAACTCATAGTGAGGAATATTATTTTCCCTTAGGTAGGCTAGCACTTCTTCGGTGGCATCATTGGCCACAAAGAAAAACTCCTTATCGCCCATATCCGTGTACTTTAATACCTGTTCATACACAAATTTTAGCCATTTAACACTTTTGTAAATTAGACAGATAATGGAGAAATGAGGCCGGAAAACTTCGGAACGGTATTCTTCCACATATGCCAAAGACTCCTCCCAGGAAAGAGGAACCGGCTTTTCATCATCCTGATACAACCCGGGCGGGAACAGAGAGCGGGGCACTTTTTCAAGCACCAATTGTTCTTCGCTTATTAACCGGTCCAGCATTTCATATCCCCTTTGGCCATGGGCCTGATAGGTTAGATATTTATGGGCCAATCGCTGCTTGGAAGAGAAACCATAATGCAATACCTTCACTGCATCTGTCCACTGTATACGTTTAATGTTGTCAGGATAGGGACGCTGGTGTAATCCCGGCAGGGTTTCTTCATAACGCATTCCCGGAGTAACCCGCCATAAACGCACAAACCAGCCAGCATCATATAAACTGTCTATCCGCCTCCAGTTGTTACTCCGCCACAGGTTTATCTCGTGAAATACCACCCCATCCACCTGTTCTTCTTCACACATGGCGCATAACGCTTGCAGGTATTCGGCCGCATGGGCAGTAAGCACTTCATCAGCATCCAGCCACAAAATGAAATCGGGAGATAGTTGCAAAGCTTCTTCCAACAGCCGCTGCTTATGACTTCTTTCATTAGCAAAATCGTTTTTAATACCGCGAATTACATAGGGAGTATGCTGCAGCATGTATTCGTAACTGCCGTCTGTGCTGCCATCATCGTAAACCACCAGCGCATCTACCAGGGGCTTGACGTACTTTACAAAGCGCTCCAGGTTTCCTTTGCTAAGTTCATTGTAAACTTGGCAAATGCAGACGATAGAGTATCTTCTGGACGGAACGGGAAGATGTGGTTCTTTCCAGGATAATTGACTACGTCGTTTCCTGCAGATAGCCAAGCCTGGAGATACAGGAATGGTTACCATTTCATACTCGTCGGTCTGCCGGGACAGTTCTTCAGCCGCCAGATAAGCCGTGCCGCACCACTCTGGCCTGATCAATGCCTGACTGCCGGGGTGAACATCATGGAGCAGGATGATTCCATGGGGAGATACAAAAGGAAAAAAGCTGCGAAAATCATTCAAAACGGCTTCCTGATCGTGATCAGCGTCTATGAAAAGCATATCAATTATCAATTGTTCCTGGGCTAACTGCTTGGCAAATTCTTGGGTGGTAGCCAGGACAAAACGGGTTTTTTCACTTTTTTGCATAAAGGTTTCTGCCCTGGGGTCTACATCTACTCCAATTAATTTTTCCGCAAAGGGTATGATACGGTTGAATACTGCACATTTGGATAATCCCAGTTCAACATATACACGGGGTCGAATAATGCTGGCTAAATGCACAATAAAATCTTCATGCCAGAGTAATCCCCGGTGACTGCTTATATTAATTAAGTGTGAATTGCTCATGATATCACCTCTTGATCTATTCCGGATATTTTCCCATTATAATTTTGGCGACCGTGGTGCTAACTGAATCTCTTAGATATTCAAAGGGTATTGCCCATTTTTGGTCCAAATTTATAACTGCATCTACTGCCTGTAAAATCACGCCCGGATCCCATCCAGCTAAGATACTGCTGCCGCATTCTACTGTTTCCGGTCTTTCAGTAACATGGCGGAGAGTAACATTGGGAATTTGCATGATACAGCATTCCTCCTGAACGGTTCCACTGTCACTTAATACACATAGTGCCTGCTCTTCCAGACGAACAAAATCAAACAATCCCAAGGGTTCAAGCATTTTGACTCCGTCACCCGCGACGCTTATTCCCCTCTTTAGGAGTTGGGAACGGGTACGCGGATGCAGGCTGCAGATTACTGGAACTTCATATTCAAGATTAAGCAGCTGTAAAGCCTCCATCAGCTGGATCAGCCGCTCCACATTATCTACATTTTCTGACCGGTGCAGGGTTACCAGGAAATATTTATGGGGTTCCAATTGCAAGTTTTGTAATGCAGGGCTGGTTTGTATCTGAGCAGAATAAAACTGCAAGACTTCAAAAATGGGATTGCCTATAACGAAAATACGTTCAGAGGCGATTCCCTCTCTTAGCAAATTGGCCCGGCTTCTTTCTGTATAGGGAAGAAGTATATCGCTGCAATGGTCTACAATACGCCGGTTGACTTCTTCCGGTACCTGATCATCGTAGCAGCGATTGCCGGCCTCCATGTGAAATACGGGAATGCCTGCCCTTTTGGCCGCGATGGATGCCAGGGCGCTGTTGGTATCCCCTAATATGAGTACCCTGTCGGGTTGTTCAATGGAAATAACCTTCTCACAAGCCTTTAAGATAGTACCTATCTGTTCCATGTTGCTGGTCAACGGACAGTCAAATTGATAATCAGGTGAACGCAGCCCTAATTCACTGAAGAAAACATCCTTGAGACGGGAATTATGGTTTTGACCGGTATGAACCAGAACATGCTGGCATAATCGATCTAACAGTGGAATCACCCGGCTTAACCTGATTATTTCTGGCCGTGTCCCCAGTATGGTCATTATTTTCATCGCAAAAACTCTCCATCGTATTTTAGTTCCGAATCAACATCCAGATTATGAAGTCGAAGCAATTCGCTGATTTGCTCTAGTTTAAGCACGTTGTCTCTTGAACTATATTCTTTCGTCAAGGGTGCCTCTTCAGAAGCTGACTGCCAGAGTTCAGGCAGCATGGGTTTTATTACGTAATAGTCCCCCCTTGGATAGGAATGCCAGGCCTCCTCTTCTGAAACCAGTATTTCATGCACCTTTTCTCCAGGTCTAATACCCGTAAATACTATTTCAATGGGGCGAGAACCGATTAAAGCTTTGGCTACGTCTACTATGCGTGCAGAAGGTACTTTGGGAACATATATTTCTCCCGGAGCAGCTTCCTCCAAAGCAGTTAACACTGTATCAACCGCCCTATCAAGGGACAGCAGGAAGCGGGTCATATCTGCCGTAGTAATGGTTACTGGTCCCCCATTTTTAATCTGTTCATGAAAGAGGGGTATCACTGATCCTCGTGAAGCCAGCACATTACCGTAGCGAACACATACAAAGCGTGTAGAAGGGACAGAAATATTAGCCGCAATAAAAATTCGTTCTTGGATAGCTTTGGTCATGCCCATTACGTTTATAGGCTTACATGCCTTATCGGTAGATACCCCAACCACTGTATGAATAGGAAACTTATGTTGTTTAATGGCCTGAACGATGTTATAGGCTCCAACAATATTGGTCTGCACTGCCTCATAAGGGAAGTATTCGCAAGAAGGTACCTGTTTCAGGGCAGCCGCGTTGATAACTACATCTACACCATCCAAGGCTGAACACACAGAATGGTAATTCCGGATATCGCCTATGCGGAATTCTACTAAACGGCGGAAATCCTCATAAATGATTTCATCAGTAACTCTGGTTTTCTGCTGGTAATCCACTCTCATAAAATGCTGTTTAGCTTCGTCCCGGGAAAAAATAATTATCTTTCGGGGCAGATTAGACTGATTATGCAGCAGCCTGCGGGTTAATACTTTCCCCAGCGACCCGGTTCCTCCGCTGATCAGCACAGTTTTGTCTTTAACCAGTGACATTATTAAGCCTCCCCATGTTGGTAATAGGGTGAATCCAGGTAGTCCTGATACATAGCAGCCACCATATCCGCCCAGCTAGGAGCAGAATAGTTGATTAAACTGCGCAGGCGCTGAGAATTCAGAG
>JAKPGY010000015.1 GCA_029550685.1 Bacillota bacterium | reverse complement strand
CTCGCAACAATATTCGCGAGCATCAGTGAGCATCAGTAGTACCCGTAGGGTGCAATGACCTATATGATGGCCTTCAGTTGTGTCATCGCGAGGAGCGCAGCGACGTGGCGATCTCTTTTTTCACCTTTATCGACAGTCTCAAGCGAGGGCTTGTAACCCTCGCTATTTCTTACTTTTCAATGGTGGGCGCAACAGGATTCGAACCTGTGACTTCTACCGTGTGAAGGTAGCACTCTCCCGCTGAGTTATGCGCCCAGTGAGCTTTTTTATTATAGCACTTCAGCAGGCGATATTCAAAGGTATCTGTTAGCAGAATCAGTCAAATATCTGGCGGCTGACTATGGTTTGGCTGCGTTTGGGTCCCACCGCCACCAGGGCTTGTTTAACGCCGGTCAATTCCTCAATTTTTTCGATATAAGCTCTGGCGTTGGCCGGCAATTCTTCATAGGAAGTCACCTTGGTTATATCCTGCTGCCAGCCGGGCAATTCAATATATTCTGGTTCGCATTTACCCAGGATAGCCAGATTCTCCGGGAATTCCTGCAGGAGCTTTCCTTGATAACGGTAAGCTACGCAAATTTTAATGGTTTTAAAACTGTCCAGTACATCCAGTTTGGTAATCGCCAGATCGGTCAACCCATTGATACGGGCAGCATAACGCAGTATAACTGCATCCAGCCAGCCACAGCGGCGGGGTCTGCCGGTGGTAGTTCCAAACTCGACCCCTTTTTGTCTTAAGGTCTCACCTAATTCATCACACAGTTCGGTGGGGAATGGCCCTTCGCCCACCCGAGTAGTATAAGCCTTAACAACTCCTATTACCCGGTTAATATGAGTGGGCCCAATCCCAGTTCCTACACAGGCTCCTCCAGCAGTGGGATGCGAGGAGGTGACATAGGGATAAGTGCCGTGGTCAATATCCAAAAGAGTTCCCTGAGCTCCTTCAAACAGCACCTTTTTACCTTCTTTAATAGCGTTATACACCAGCAAGGAAGTGTCCGCCAGGTAGGGCTTTAAAATTTCGATTTGACTTAACACCTGATCCAGCAGTTCTTGGTAGTCAAAGCCCTCTTCACCATAGAGATCCTGAATCAACCGGTTTTTATCTTCTACCTGCTGTTTGAATCGTTCCTTAAAACAATCCGGTTCTACCAGCAAGTCGCCGATGCGAAATCCGGTACGGTTTATTTTATCAGCATAAGCTGGACCAATACCCCGCTTGGTGGTGCCGATACAGCTTTTACGGTCTTCAATTTCATCTAACTTTTTATGATAGGGCAATACCAGCGGTGCTCGTAGGCTAATGCGCAGGTTGCTGGTATCGATTCCCCGGTCCTGAAGTCCCTGGATTTCTTCAATCAGTTTTTGCATATCCACAACTACTCCGTTGCCTACCACACAGAGCGTGTTGGGATATAATATCCCGGAAGGGATCAAATGCAGCATGAATTTCTCATTATAAACTTCCACGGTATGGCCGGCGTTGCTGCCTCCTTGATAGCGTACTACACAATCAGCTTTCTCGGCCAAAAAGTCAGTTATTTTCCCTTTTCCTTCGTCACCCCATTGGGCGCCGACCAATACCACAGCAGACATTCGTCCACCCCCAGGTCATATTGCTCCATTTTAGGCTGCTAAAGCGTTTTTCCAGCAAACTCATATTAGCAGAAGCACCCTGTAGTGTCAACATCGGCCACTTCTTGCTTCACCCATGATGCCAATACTATTACTGCAAAGGAGCGTTATTAATTGAGTTCAAACCGTTTTTGTCCGGGTAACAATATCCCCATAGTTCTGGTTTTTATACTAAATCAGTGACGGAGCACTAATCTTTATACTGATTAATAGCCTGTTTCATCTCCTGTACAAAAGAAGATACCTGGGGGATACACCCGGTACCATACTGCTCTACTATTTGCACGATGGCACTGCCCACAATAACCCCGTCCGCAGCCTGGCTTACCTGCCGGGCCTGTTCCGGGGAAGAAATGCCAAAGCCGACTGCGCAGGGAATGTCTTTTACAGCTTTAACCATTGCCACCATGTTTTCTGCCTCGGTACCGATTTTCTCGCGCACCCCGGTAACTCCCAGGGAAGAAACACAGTAAATAAATCCTGTCGCTTCGGTGGCGATTCTGCCAATGCGCTCTTTGGAAGTAGGGGCAATCATGGAAATTAAATCAATGCCGTATTGACGGCAATAGGGCATAATCTCATCTCTTTCTTCAAAAGGCAGATCCGGTATTATCAGGGCATCAACTCCCACTTCCCGCGAGTTATTCAAAAATCGCTCCATGCCGAAGGCAAAAACGGGATTAAAATAGGTCATTAAAGCCAGGGGAACATCACTTTTTTCCCGCACCCGGCTAACCAGAGCAAAGATTTTATCCGTAGTCGTCCCGGCTTGTAAAGCCCGCATACTGGCGCGCTGTATAACCGGCCCTTCGGCAACCGGGTCGGAAAAGGGTATCCCCAATTCGATCAAATCGGCCCCAGCTCTGGCCATTTCCAGTACCAGTTGTTCCGTGGTATTCAAGTCAGGATCGCCTGCTGTAACAAACGTAATCAAGGCTTTTCCCTTCGCAAAAGCTTGCTCCACTCTACTCATAGATTTCTCGCCTCCGATAACGGGCTATTGCCGCCACATCTTTGTCGCCTCTCCCGGATAGGTTGACTACAATAACTTTGTCTGTTCCCATGGTGGGTGCCAGCTTACGCACATAGGCAATAGCATGGGCACTCTCAATAGCAGGTATAATGCCTTCTGTGCGGGCCAGATATTCAAATGCGTCCACAGCTTCTTCATCGGTAACCGGGACATACTCGGCCCGGCCAATATCATGCAGGTAAGCGTGTTCAGGTCCGATCCCTGGATAATCAAGTCCGGCGGATATGGAGTATACCGGTGCTATCTGCCCATATTGGTCCTGGCAGAAGTAGGATTTCATGCCGTGGAAAATTCCTATCTTACCAGTGGATATGGTAGCGGCATTTTTGTCGGTATCAACCCCATGTCCGGCTGCTTCACATCCTATCAGCCTAACTTCTGAATCGTTAATAAAATCATAAAACAAACCCATTGCATTGCTGCCGCCGCCTACACAAGCCACCAGAACGTCGGGCAGCCGTCCTTCCCGGCTCGCAATCTGTTCTTTGACTTCCCGGCCGATAATGCTCTGGAAATCACGGACGATGATGGGGAATGGGTGAGGCCCCATAACCGATCCCAAAACATAGTGGGTATCCTCGACCCGGGCGGTCCATTCCCGCATGGTTTCATTTACCGCATCTTTTAACGTCTGAGTACCGCTGGTAACCGCATGCACTTTAGCTCCCAGCAATTCCATACGATAGACATTCAGGGCCTGCCGTTCCGTGTCTTCTTTTCCCATAAATATTTCACATTCCAGGCCCAGCAGAGCAGCGGCTGTGGCGGTAGCTACTCCGTGCTGACCAGCGCCCGTTTCTGCTATAACTCGTTTTTTGCCCATATACTTGGCCAGCAGAACCTGCCCCAGGACATTGTTAATTTTGTGAGAGCCAGTATGATTAAGGTCTTCCCTCTTCAGATAAATTTTGGCTCCGCCCAGATCCCGCGTCATTTTCCCGGCAAAATACAGCAGGGATGGCCGGCCCGCATAATTACTAAGCAGTTCCTGCAATTCTCCCTTGAATTGAGGATCATCTTTATAACGGTTGTAGGCTTGCTCCAGATCCACAACTGCATTCATCAGCGTTTCCGGGATGTATTGTCCGCCATGAATGCCAAACCTGCCTCTGGTCATGATTTCACCCTCCTAAAACTAAAAAAGCTTTTGTCCCCTAAAGGGACAAAAGCTCAAATTGCTTCTGCGATACCACCCTAATTGACGATTAATCGCCCACTCATTTTGCATACCATCATATGCACCCTACTGATAACGGACAGGGTTCCCGTCAGCGCCTACTCTTTTCATTTCGGGCTGCCCTCGCAAGTCCATTCAGAATAACCGGTGTAACCGCCTTCCCACCAGCTGGCGGCTCTCTGCATACCCTTAATTATTCCTACTTCTCTTGCTCATCGGTTTCCAACATATTGGTGCCATTATAGCCCGGATTGCTATGTTTGTAAAGTTTCTTCAGTTATTGCTGTTAAAATAGCTCTCACTGTCCAAAAAGGCTACTATGCTTGGCTCCTGGCGACTACATGGTTATGGTTTTGCATTTATTAGTCCGCAAACACGTGAGCAAAGGCTTCCTGTACGTTCTTGATCGGAATGATTTCCAAACCGTCCATCTGCAGGGGCACATCGCTCAGGTTGCCGGCTGGAATCAGAACTTTATGAATACCTGCTTGCCTGGCTCCATGCAGCTTCTCGCTTAGTCCGCCTACCGCTTTGACCTGCCCGCGAATAGATAGTTCCCCGGTAACAGCTACATCTTGATAAATAGGCTTTTGTTCGATAGCTGACAGAATAGCCAGGTAAATGGCTACTCCGGCGGAAGGCCCGTCCACTTTTCCGCCTCCCACCACATTAATATGCAGGTCAAAATCCTTAATATTTTTCCCGGTGGCCTGGCGCAGCACCGAAGCAGCATTAAATACCGAGTCGCGGGTCATGGAGCCGGCGGCATCGTTAAAGCGAATGGTTCCATGACCGGGTTTCTCCGCCGGGAAAGCTACTGCTTCCAGTTCTATTAATCCTCCTTGATATCCGTAAACTCCTACACCAAAGATGCACCCTACTTCCGGATCATGTCCGGCCCGGGCATACACCGGCGGGGTGAGGCGGCTGTTTTGAATAGCCTGGTAAACATGAGCACAGGTAACTACCAGATAGTCATGATTGCTGCTATTTTCTTCATTTAAAGCCAGGGCATAGGCATCCACCAATAGTTTATTAGCTCCCCGGCCATCATTGGTATAGTTGCCGATAGCCTCGGCTACGCCTGGTTCAATATTTATCTGCAGTTTGCGGGCGGACATCTCTACTATTTGTTGGATATGTTCAGTAGTCAGCGGTTCAAAAAAGATCTCCATACAGCGGGAACGAAAAGCCGGGCTGATCTCCTCCGGGCTGCGGGTAGTGGCGCCTATGAGTACGAAGTCAGCCGGAACTCCTTCTTCGAAAATTCTCTTTATGTAGCGGGGTATGCGTTCATCATGGGGATCATAATAGGAGGATTCGAAGTAAACCCGCTTGTCCTCCATTACTTTGAGCAGTTTATTTTGTAAAATCTGATCCATTTCTCCTATCTCATCTATAAATAGAATTCCTCCATGAGCCTCTGACACCAAACCCAATTTGGGTTCAGGAATCCCGTCTTCGGCCAGTTCCCGGCGTGCCCCCTGATAGATAGGATCATGAACTGAGCCCAGCAATGGATTGGTGGATTCGCGCGGGTCCCAGCGCAGGGTGGTCCCGTCCACTTCCACAAAAGGCGCGTTGGGGCTGAAAGGATTTTGCTGCCGTCCGCGGATTATTTCCAAAGCCAGACGGGCACAGGTGGTTTTACCTACTCCGGGGGGGCCATAAAGAAGAATGTGCTGGGGATAAGGGGTATTCAACTTGGAAACCAAAGAACGGATGGCTTTTTCCTGGCCAACGATCTCTTCTAAAGAGGAAGGGCGAAGGATTTCCAAAGCGGACCGGTTGAGACTGATATGTTCCATAACTTCCAGCTGGCCATATTTTTTGAGGGTCTGGGCGTTTTCGCGGTTGTTGTTCTGCTCTTTCAATACCTGGGCCTGAAGATCCCGCAAATATTCATTATATTTTTCATTCATTTTATCCTGAATGCGCTGTTGCAGGTCTTCTTCCACAGCTTTGCGGGCAAATTTTTCCGCAATCAGGTCCTCTATTTCATTCAGAGTTTTTTCCAGATCCTCATCGGGGTCCAAATCAGTTAAAGTTGGATTCTCCCATAATACCCGCTTCAAAGCCAGGATACGGTCACTGATCTCCTGGGAACTCATTAAATCTATAGCATCCAATTTGCTGGCTCTGAGTATCAAACCCTGCGTGCCATACAGTTGGTCCAAACTCTTGTAAATTGCTTCTATTTTCCAGTGTAATTGAGATGTTTTTCGATTCTGCTGCTCCTTCTTTCTCCTCTTCCTAACCTCATACTGCACGACATGTCCTCCTAGAGTTAATCTGTTGCTGTGACGATAACTTGCATTTCCGCCTGAACAGAGGGATAAATTTTTATTTTTACCGAATATTCTCCCACATGCTTAATGGGTTCCGTTAACTCAATCTTTTTCCGGTCTATACTGACCTTGAACTGCTGTTGAATGGTTTCTGCAATTTCCTTAGCGGTTACGGCTCCAAATAATTTGTCTCCGCCTCCGGTCCGAGCTTTTATGGTTACCGATTGCCCGTTCAGAATCTGCTGCACCTTAACGGCTTCGGTTTTTTCTCTTTCCTGGGTCTTGCGTTGTTTCTCCTGTTGTTCCTGAATCTCTTTCATACGGGTCTTGGTAGCCTCTACCGCCAATCCCTTGGGAATCAAGAAATTACGCGCATACCCATCAGCAACTTCTTTTATTTCACCTTTTTTGCCCTGTCCTTTAACATCCTGCAGAAAGACCACTTTCATCTCTTATTCCTCCTTCGCTCGCAATCTCCGGTAGTCCAGCAGTGAATCAAACAACCCGATCACCGTCAAAAAAATGATTGCCGAAGCAGTGAACAATAGTGACAGGACGACCAAGACGATCGCTATAACTCTGCGGATACGCCCCTGGTACCGCCTTACTTTATATACAACGGCGGCTAAACCATAATAAAGCGCAATGGGTACGGTGATCAGCAGTATATTCGATCCTGCATAGTAGATCGCAGACAACTGATCACGCCCCCACAACCACAGAACAAGACCGACGATGACGACCCATGCCATCTGCCAGGGCATGATCTCCTGATCAAAAGGTTTTCTTATTAGACGGTTGAGGTTGCGTTTTTGGCCCCAAAATGAGGCCAAAAAAAGCATGAAAAATACTGCCATTATAGCCTGAAGATAGTAAAATGCCGGCAAGTGCCGTACTGCAGCTCTCATAAATGACAAGAGCGCCTTTTTTACTTCCTCCGAGCTTAATCCCTGCTTTTCATATAATTCCATCAGGCCCGAGTCTTCATAATACTTTATCGTTTCTTCCACCTGAGCTTCCATTTGCTGTTCTACCTGCTCCATACCCAGGCCACCGGAGTATAATAAAGCCATCCCAGTAATAGACTTGCTCCAATGACCGCAGATATGACTCCCCAGCGCTGAACGTAATAATAATCACGGCCCTGCCCAGCCCACCAGCTCATCACCACCGCCGGGACAATGAAAAAACCCATCAAGGTAATGGTATTATTAAGCCCAGTCAGAGAAGACACGATTAGCACATTCAGTACAATTATAACTGTTAATCCCCTGGCATCCAGGCGTAAAGCTCCGATTAACAGGCTGCTTCCCCATAGTATGGCTGCAAGCAATGTAAAGAAAGGCAATACCGCCATAAGTACGGCAAATGCTGAAGTCCATAAGGCAATTCGTATAAACTGGGTCAAGTGATCACCTCTTTTGGTTCTCTATATAATGCAGCAAATCAGAGAGATCTCCATACCACCGTTCCACTTCATGACCGTTATTGATATTAGCTAACAGCTGAGCTTTAACTTTGGTATCCACTGTATGAAAACTTACACCTACCCGCTTGCCCAGCAGGTAAGCTACGATTATTATAGCAGCCAGAGCATCGGCTGCAGCATCATTGCCTGTCTTCAATAAAGCTTTGAACAAAGCCCCCACCGAATCTACCAGTTCGGCTTTAAGCCACTCTATAATCTTCAGGTTCTTGGCAACATCTATTTCCCGGTTTTTACTGGCCAAATTACACACCTCCCCGATTTGGTGAGTTCTGCGCTGCTTATCCTTTTTCCTGCCCACCAGAGGTGCAAAGGAGGCTATAAAAGGCAAAGCCCCCGAATCGGGGGCTTATAGTTATTCGCTGGTGTATGGCAGAAGAGCCAAAATCCGGGCCCGCTTAATAGCGGTAGTCAGCTGGCGCTGGTGAAGGGCACAGTTTCCGGTAATTCTCCGGGGGAGAATCTTGCCACGTTCAGTAATATAGCGTCTCAGCCGTGGGATCTCCTTGTAATCGATATGTTCTATCTTATCTGCGCAGAAATTGCATTGACGTCTCTTTTTGCGGCGTTCTTTCTTGATCATCGCTATCCCTCCTTAAAAAGGAATTTCGTCATCCTCCGTACTGTCCACGAAGTCGATATCGTCCAGGCTGATCTCGGTTCCGAGATCATCCCATTGGTCTTTTTTAGGCTGGTTCTGGAAAGAACCTCTTGATTCTGAACCGCTTGTCCCTGCTCGATCCAAAAAGCGTATGTCCTCGGCTACTACTTCCGTTACCTTGCGCTTTTGCCCATCCTGAGTTTCGTAAGTACGTACTTGGATGCTGCCGTCCACAGCTGCCAAGCGCCCTTTGCCCAAATAGTTAGCGCAGTTTTCGGCTAGCCCTCTCCAGGCAACAATATCAATAAAATCGGTCTGTTCCCGGTTATAGCGGCGATTTACCGCCAGGGTAAAACGGCACACAGCAGTACCATTGGGCGTATAGCGAAGTTCCGGATCATGGGTTAAACGGCCGATTAATATCACCCTGTTCAGCATAGCTTTCCCCTCCCAAGCCCTACGGACCTACTTCTCATCCTTACGGACGATTAAATACCGCAGGAAACGGTCAGATATTTTGATAACGCGGTCTAATTCTTCTACCGTCTCTGGCGTACCATTAAAGTTCCACAAATAATAAACACCTTCCGTATAGTCCTGAATACTATAAGCAAGGCGTTTTTTGCCCCAGCCACTAACCTCTTCCAGGAACTCACCGCCAAAGTCAGCTATAATTTTCTGCAAGCGTTCTTTGACTTCATTTACGGCTTCCTCTTCCAGGTCAGGCTTGAGGATGAACATTATTTCATACGCACGCATAGTGACACCTCCTCCCTGTGGACTAACCCATAAACGGGCCGGCTCCGGCGTGATAACCGGAGCAGGGACTGCCATACATTATACCTATAATTTTTCGCGGGTGCAACTGGAATTGACCTATAATGTGTTGGTCATTATCGATCTTTTTACAGCAGGCCTTTGATAAGCAGACTCTTTAACTCAGAGCAGGGTTTTTCGATGATGAATGTATCATTAAACAAGGCTTTCAAAATGGCCAATGGTTCGTTATGCTCGTTGTTTTTAATGCCGATTACGCAGAAACGCCAGTGCTGGGGCAGGTTGTTAACCGTTACCAGATCGCCGGGCTGAAATTCTGTTTTACCTGCTAATTTAAGCGTCATCTAACCTTTCCCTCCTCCCGGTGGTGGTTACCATATTATATGCACTCCCGGGAGGAAGTGTTGTCACGATTCCGTTGGTTCAATTACCTTGATCATGCGCCGCTCAAACTCGGAGCGGGGCATCATTACTAAGCGGCCGCAGCCCTGGCAGCGAATTTTTATATCCGCCCCCATACGGGTTACCTCCCAGTTATAGCTGCCGCAGGGGTGCTTTTTTTTCATGCGCACTATGTCACCCAGTTTAAAACTCTTTCTCTCCATGAAACCCCTCCCAACTCCGCTGTTGATCCGTCTTTGTTATTTGCGACGCACATAAATCCTTCCCGGCCGCTGAGCAGTTTCGGTGCGAATTCTTCCCACCAGAACCGCTGGAACCTGCCGGTCCTGGAGAGCCTGGAGCAGGGTATCTGCCCGGGATTCACCGGTGGCAATCAATAGACCCCCCGCTGTCTCCGGGCAAAAGAGTATGTCCTTTATGGCATCTTCCGGGTTCTGTTCGTATACTACCTGGTCGGCCAAATAGTCCCGGTTACGATAGGCTCCCCCCGGCACCAATCCCATGGCAGCATAATCCAACGTCCCCTTAATCAACGGGATATTATCGGTGTACAGCTCGGCTTCTACCCCCGAAGCCGCCGCCATTTCGTGCAAGTGCCCCAATAGGCCAAAACCAGTTATATCGGTAGCAGCGTGAACCCCCACTTCCTGCATAACCTCACTGGCTTCTCGATTAAGAGTGGTCATCCAGCAGGCAGCTTCATCGTAAGCGTCCTGGGAGGCCAGATCGGCTTTCACTGCCGTGGCAATAATACCGTTGCCAATAGGTTTGGTTAATACCAACACATCACCGGGCTGGGCCCCCGCATTGCTGATGATGCGGTCAGGGTGAACCATACCCGTCACGGAAAGGCCATACTTGGGTTCCTGATCATCGATGGTATGTCCTCCCACCAAAAGGGCACCAGCTTCCTCAATTTTGGACAGACCTCCGGCCAGGATACGGCGCAGTACCTGCAAATCCTCACATTCCGGATAACAAACGATATTCATGGCCAGCCGCGGAGTTCCTCCCATGGCGTAAACATCATTGATAGCATTAGTAGCCGCAATCTGACCGAAAAGATAAGGATCATCTACCATAGGGGTAAAGAAATCTACGGTTAGTATCAGTGCTGTATCGGGACTAATGCGGAAAACTCCGGCATCATCACGGGTTTCAGTTCCCACCAGCAGGTCAGGATGATTGGGGAAAACTGAATCTTTAAGTACTTCTTCCAGGGTCCCCGGACCCATTTTAGCTGCTCATCCAGCAGCCCGAACCATTTGTGTCAGGCGTTTTTGATTCACTCCCCCAATCCTCCCTTCTGGATAACTTAACCAGCAAATGACGCAAAAAAGGCTTGGTAAGCTTTGTAGGTCATGTAAATATCAGCCTTGCTGGAAACTTCAAAAGGTGAATGCATTCCCAGAAGCGCCGGCCCGCAATCTACAACCTCCATGCCGTAGCGAGCTACATACTGGGCTACGGTACCTCCTCCGCCGGAGTCCACTTTGCCCAATTCTCCCACCTGCCAGATGACCCGGTTATCATCGAAAAGCCGGCGTATCTGACTGAGGAATTCCGGGTTGGCATCATTGGAATCATATTTACCCTTCGAGCCAGTATATTTGGTTAGCACCACACCGCGCCCCAGAAAACTGTTGTTCATTTTTTCAAATACATCCACATAGTTGGGATCCACTGCTCCGTTAACATCCGCTGACAGAGCATAGGAACCGGCCAGGGCTTTCCTTACTGTATAATAATCACCATAACCTGCTTTTTGCATTAATTCAGCCACAAACAGTTCTACTACCAGCGATTGCAGCCCGGTATTGCCGCTGCTGCCGATTTCTTCTTTATCGGCCAGCAGGCACATAGCTGTGCGCTGGGGCACCGCGATGTCCAATATAGCCCGCAGCGATGTGTAGGCACATACCCGGTCATCCTGGCCAAATCCGCCCACCATACTCCGGTCCAAACCAACATGGCGAGCTTTGAAAGCTGGTACAAACTGGAGTTCCGCCGAGGTAAAGTCCTCTTCCTCAATGCCATAGCGCTGCTTCAAAAGCTTCAGAACACCGGCTTTCACCGGGTCTTTGCCCCCATCAGCTTCAGGTCTGCTTCCCACCAGGGCGTTGAGGCTTTCTCCCTTGATGGCATCTGCCATTTTCTGCTCCATCTGTTCCTTGGCCAGATGGGGCAGCAGGTCAGCAATAGTAAATACTAGGTCGTCTTCGTCCTCACCCAAGCGAATGTCCACTCGGGTACCGTCCTTTTTCAGAACTACCCCGTGCAAGGCCAAGGGCATAGCCAGCCACTGGTATTTTTTTATTCCTCCATAATAGTGAGTTTTCAGCAGGCTCAGTCCTTCAGCTTCATATAACGGACGAGGCTTTAGGTCCAGCCGGGGAGTGTCTATATGTGATACGATCAGGTTTATGCCCTGCCGTAAATCCTGGCGGCCTATGATAATCAGGGCGCAGATTTTCCCTTTGGCCTCGATATATAGTTTGTCTCCGGGTTTTATGTCACTAACCTGATCCAGAGATTGAAAACCATGAGCCTGAGCCAGGTTGCGTACATAATCCACCGCCTCACGCTCCGTCTTAGCCTGATTGAGGAAATCAATATAATGGTCAGCAAAAAGATAAGCTGCTTGAGTCTCTTCTTCACTCATTTTCATCCAGGCATTGTTTTTGAGATCCTCTCCTAATTCGTTCATAGTTAGGCCTCCTTTAGTCAATTAGATTTAGTTTCCCTGACCTTTTCCGGCTCTATACCCCGCTGCCCATACCCAGCATGGTTTTCAGCAGCATGAAGATATACAACAACTTGGGCACCAGATAAGAACTCGTCATGGCATTTAACAACCCCTGGGCTGCTGCATAACCTAGATTGGCTGCCAATTTAATAGCGGGTTGAATCAGTCCCAGGATAACAGTTAGTATGAGCAGGTTCTTAACCACCACCAGAACCAGGCCCAGGACGGCATTCAACCATCCCAAGAGTCCCCAGGAAACCAGGGTATTAAAAAGACCGAATAGCATCTGCAGGATACGAGCTCCCGCAAAAGTTATTAATAGAAAGCAGGCCAGAATAAGTATAAAATGAGCCAGAGCATCAGCCGCTGTGGCGGCAGCCAGCTCATCTCCAGCAACCCACGATAACGGCAACGGCAAGGCCGCCACCGGCAGGTGCCCGGCCAGAGCATCTGCCACAGCAGTACGCGCTCCAAAATGTTCTTCTAACAGCAGCACCAAATCGTCACTGAACAGCAATGCAATAATAAAGGCACTGATGGTGCCGAACAGACTGCCAAATGATTTAACAAATCCCTCCCGCATTCCTGCCAGGCCACTTAATCCAATTAAAACCAGTATAATAAGGTCAACCAGGTTAGCCTGCACAATTTCACCTGCCTTAATATAACATACATATTATAGCACACCAGGGTGGAGGTAAACTTAACTCAGCAGGGAACTATAATACAGGCGAGGTCTGGCAGCAGTTCATGAATTTTATGTCTGCTGAATATTTTATATATACCTATTTGACTAACTTTTAGCCGGCTATTGTATATCACCGCTGCTTCATAGTAAATTAATAAATGAGGTGTGGTGTTTTGGATTTCACCGAATTAACCAGCGTAGATGCAGTTATAGCCTATGTAAAGACTTTTGGAGTTATGGCACCTCTGGTTGCCTTCGGACTTTTTGTGGTGCAGGCTGCGCTGCCAGTGTTCCCTTACATTATTCTGGCCGCGGCAGGTGGAATTCTATTTGGCTTTAAAATGGGCTTTTTGTTGTCCTGGTCAGGCGCTCTGGTGGGAGCTACCCTGGCCTATTGGGTATGCCGGTTGCTGGCCGCCGAGTGGGCCGAACGCAAACTTAAACAGCGCTTTGGCTACGATGTAAACCGAACTGACGGCCGGCTGGCCTTCTGGAGCATCGTGCTCGCACGTATAGTCCCGGTGATTCCCACGCCTATAATAAATGCGGTAGCTGCAGTGGGCGGGGTTTCGTTCTGGAACTTTTTCTTTTCCTCCGCCATAGGTAAA
Organism: Bacillota bacterium; assembly: GCA_029550685.1. Classification (GTDB taxonomy): domain Bacteria; phylum Bacillota; class Syntrophomonadia; order Syntrophomonadales; family Syntrophomonadaceae; genus DTU018. Next base: position 6,018 of record JAKPGY010000015.1, on the reverse strand, counting down.
ATACCTTCCGCCGTCTTATATACCGGCCTGGGGCTGGCTCTGTTTAGAACCCGGGATGTCAAGCTGGCCTTGATTATAATAGCTGCTATCATCGCTCTGGCAGTTGGAGGACGCTATTTTGCCAAGGACCGCTTCTTTAAAACCCCTAGCCGGCATCCATAATTATGTAGATATTTCCCGGGAAATAATGGATGAAAGACTATTTTGAACAGCTTAAGCCAAGGATGTTCCCTGAACATCCTTTTTTCGACTTGTTAACCTTTTGAGTCGGTCATACAATGAAAGTGCCTTTTCAGTGTGTCATTGCTGTGTAAATAGCTCTTGCGATGATGAAAAAACTTTTCATGTGTCCATCGCCTGGTGAGCATATTATAGACAGCAGGAAATAAAGGAGATTGATGGTCCTGGCTGATCATCCTGTTACTAAAGAAATTAAAGAACTCTTCTCGGTTGATGAAAAAGCCCTGCGCAACATCGCCGAACTTTTTAAAGAACAAATGCTGCTGGCCGCAAACCAACAGCCTTCCTCGTTACGGGCGCTGCCATCATTTCTGCCCGCCGCCACCGGCCGGGAACAGGGGAATTATTTAACCATTGATCTGGGGGGAACTAATATTAGGGTCAGCAGCGTAACCCTGCATGGTAATGGACAATGGTCGGTACAGGCTAAAGTACAGCGGCCTTGGCGAGATCCGGATCAGGGATATGATCTGACCACTGCCGATACTGATGGCGAAGAGCTCTTTGATTTTGTTGCGGATTTGGTAGCCCAAGTATATGCTCTCTTCCCAACCCACCAGCTGGCCATGACCTTCTCCTATCCTATGGAGCAGCAGAGCAAAAGAGAAGCCTGCTTGCTTCACTGGACCAAAGAATTGAAGCCCCGCAACACTGTGGGCAGAAGAATTGACCAAATGCTTATGGATGCTTTATCCCGCCGGGGTTTAAAGGGACTAGCCCTGGCAGCTATCCTCAATGACACCACCGCCTGCTTTCTTACTGCTTCCTATCAAGAACGAGGGGTTAGAGCCGGCTCCATCTGCGGCACCGGTCATAATACCTGCTGCCTTTACCCGTTTTTTACTGATAGCCCACCCATAATCATTAATCTGGAATCAGGCAACTTTGACCTCCTGCCCGCCAACCATTTTGATGCCCGGCTGGATTTGCTCAGTGACAATCCCGGTCAACAACGATTGGAAAAAATGACGGCCGGTAAGTATCTGGGAGAGCTTTGGCGTCTGGTTTATTGGGAATCGGTGCAGCAGAATGTGTTGCCCCAGCCAACCTCAGCTTTGCTTGATCAACCTTTTTCGGTTAACACAGAACAAATAGGCTATTTGTATTCAGACCCTGCCAGTACATCTTCCCGGCAGTGGTACCAGCAAAGCGGCTTAGCCCACTATTCGTCCGAACACCTCTCTCTATTACAGGCAATAGCCAGCGCGGTTATTAAGCGCAGTATAAGCTTGATAGCGGCCAGTTATGCTGGAGTATTAACTGCCCTTCCCCCAATGGATCATCCTGTTGTCATTGCTGTTGATGGTTCAGTTTTTCTTTCCCTGCCTGGGTTCACCAGCGGGGTGGAAAATCTGCTGGCTGACTTGCTGCCTCAATATCCGGTACGGTTGTTATTGACCCCGGACGGGTCCAGTATCGGAGCTGCAGTAGCAGCCGCTCTGCCTCCTTGCTACCCGGAATAACTATCCATGTTTATTTATGGCTTTGCTGGAACTACTATTTTAAAGAATCAGGGGCTGGTAATATTTGTACCCTAGGCACCCTGGATATATTTAGTTAGGATAGGGGACAAGGAGGTAGATAAAAATGAAGAATTTGTTAAAAATGGTCATAATGGTCGCGCTCATCTTCTCCCCCTTACATAATTTTGGCTTTTTGCCATCGGCTGAGGCAGTACCGGTGATTAAAGTCAGGCCGGTATCAGTCGAGGTGCTTCCCGATTACCTGGTTAACAAGATTGAGAATGGCACAACCTGTTATCCCAGTAAAACCCCGGTAGTTCGAGTTTACCGTTCAGTCAAGCCCGGTATCAAACCTGACGTTCCGACTCCGGTACCATCCCCGGCGCCTGCTCCCAATCCGGAGCCGCAGACTCCTGCGCCAGCGCCGCAGCCACAACCACAGACTCCATCACCAACGCCCTCTCCCCAGCCTGCACCTGAGAAACCGGCACCAAAACCACAGCCCCAACCGGAACCTGTGCCCTCTGACAATTTCTCAGCTATGCAGAAGGAAATGCTGGGATATATCAATGCTGCCAGAGCCCAGTATAATTTAGCCCCCCTTACGTTGGACACGACTCTGTGCAACGGAGCTTATCTGAAATCAAAAGACATGGCTGAAAACAACTATTTCAGTCATATTTCCCCCACCTATGGAAGTCCTTTTGCCATGATGAAAAGCCTGGGCATCTCCTACCGGACCGCTGCTGAAAATATTGCCAAGAATACCAGTGTTAAAGTCGCCCATGATGCTTTCATGAATTCCTCTGGGCATCGCCAGAACATTCTGGGAAGCGGTTTTAGTAAGGTGGGATTGGGATTTTATCAAGAAGGCCACTACCTGTATGTAACCCAATGGTTTACTAATTAATCTTATTCCTACTGCAATAAATAAGCCCCTTGAGTTCTCTAGGCTCAAGGGGCTTTGTCCTTCCCGCGCAGTCGTTCATGGTTTCTTTTGAAACCCACTCTTCAAAAAGATGGGGGTCCGGCTAACTGTATCTGCCTACCATCATCCTCAATCAGGCATGACATCCTCAGCTAGACCAAAACTCCCTGGGCTCAATTGTGGTTAAAAATAATACCGTTCCGCGATCCTTGCAGGTTAGACACCTAAGTATGTGGCGTATGTAGAGTATAACAGGGGTCTGATGCCCAGGGCAAAGGGAATTAATGGAAGCTGCAACAGGCGGGATGGGCCCCGCCGGCCTTTTGGAGGGGGATTTATCTACGCGGTAAAACCGTTCGAAAATCCGCTGCTGCTCTTTCGCCGGTATGCCGATGCTTATTAAAATCTACCGATCTAATATGGTCTCCTTCTTAAAAGACAACAAACTGATTATTATAAACAGAAGGCTTACTAATAGTATTATTGCTCGGTATACCCATAAATCAACCATCTCCAGCCAATACTGTATTCGGTTTTCTATTTCACGTTTACTCAACTTATTGATTTGACCATAATACTGTAAATTGTCCCAGGCATTTAGCTTTAAGTACAAACCATGATTCTCTAATACCGCACCTGCTTTAGCCCGTACAATATCACCCTGGCGTGGCATGCTGTAACCCAACACCCTTATGGTCCCGGCCGAAGGACGGAGTAACCCCAATAACAAGCGAAGAGTCGTAGTTTTCCCGGCTCCATCATGCCCAAGTAAACCAAAGATTTCTTCGTTATAGATTTCTAATTGTAGATCTTTAACGGCTGTTCTCTGTCGAAAATGACGTGTTAATCCTGAGCATTCCACGGCTTTATCATGTGCCATCGAAATCCTCCATTTAACCTATCTCAGGTACTGCTGTCTCTCTTAAAAAAAATGAGTAAAGGTTCAACTATAAAAATTTTATATTATAGCAATACCCATTACTACCATTATGTGGCATATTATCAATGGTGTCTGACATAAATAAGCAACTAGTGGTGCAATAATGATAGTCACAATTATAGGATCAGGGTGATTTCTTTCATTGATGTTAGTCCAGTTCTGAATATTGGTTCTAGGCTTTTCCGGTAAATGGTCGAATAGCTTTTTGGTGATGTTGGCTGAAAAAATAAATCCGGCATCCCATCTCTTGGAATACCGGTAATCTTACTAATCCGTTGACAGCATTTCTTTTATATCGTTTGGAACCTCTGGCACTAGTATGTTCTGTCTATAATCATCCCAACTTATATAATTACTCACATTAGGGACGGTAACCGGCTGATCTAAATCATATATATAATAATAACCTGTCGTTTCCGTTTTTGTTTGTATTCCAGTCTCTGGCAGAAGCGAAAGAGATGTTCTCTCCAACTTAATAGATAGTAATTCAAAGCTGGATTGATTAATATAAAGATCGTAAACTACGGAAGTGCAGCGTATATATTCGGATGTTGCTTGTTGCTGGTCATTAAATTTTTCCCGTCCATGTTCACTAACGACCCTAACAGTCCAGCATTCCTGCCCATCTATAGTGCAATCATCGGCAAAACTAATAATTGCCCCAGCATCACACAGTCTCTCAATTTCCTTCACCGGTTCGTAAGCCTGTAGAAATGCTTCCAATAGGGCCTGGCTATCTTTCCCGGATGTGTCCTTTTTTACCCATCCCTCAGGGAGGGTATAGAACTCACTCTCATCTGTAATCACATGTTCATTAATGATAGGCTCTGACGAGCTAGTCTCCGGATGTGGTGACAAATCTTCTATAAGTACACTAGTTTTCGCATGTGCCAGAACCGGATTCCTCTGGACCGCCAAATCCAAAACCCTGAATTCCTTCAAGGATTGGTCAGGAATACCCAGATCTGTTTTATCATTAAATTCAGCTTTAATTTTGTATGTATTGTGCTCCGTTAATACCTGGTTGGACTTGAGCATAACCTCTTTCGGAGTCATGCCTTTGCGGGTCTCAAGATAAGTAACTGCCACTGTCCGAGTTTGAGGTTGCCATTCCACTTCAACCCCTAATGCCTCCATTACTGACCTGAGAGGCACCATAACCTCTTCATCAACTATCTTGGGTGCCGCTGCCAGGTTATAAGTCTTTCCGTTCAACTTTGCAGTGGTTTGGCCTGCCATCAAGTCTAATTTGATATTATTTTTGGACAAGACACATAGATTACCTTCGATTAAAACAGTACCCCCTATGACCCTAGACACATAGTCGAGCCCGATCATGGTCACACCGTTCTCCAAGTACGCCGGCGTTAACGGAGAGTAGCTTTTACCGTTAATGCTTAAGGTAACATCCGCATAGGCCGGAGCAGTCCCTATTAGTAAAAAGATGGTAACCAACGGTATAAGTATTCTTTTATGCATTTACCTCCTGGTTACTAAAATCCACACAGTCCATGTCGACAGTGAACCAAAAAAAGTTGAGGGATGACAAGTTTAATAGACCACTTTTTTCTTTGTAAAGTAGACTGTAACCAGGTCAACACCTCCCTTTTCTTCATAAATGAAATCATCACATGCTGTGAGCGATATATCTTCCTCTTCGATGCTTCTTATTTTTAGCATTTTGGGCGCTTCGAATCCATTAATTTCTATATCTGTTCCACATTGGTATTCATAAATCCCAATTTACGGTAATCCTTTAGAGCTGTCAAGACTACTTCGCTGATTTGAAATTAACTGCTTGGCATGGGGAAAACGCTTAAAGAAACGTTTTACATGTCCTGTAATCGTTTATGGGTAGTTTCCCTTAGGCCTTGTACCCGTTTCCAGTAAATAAACTGTTCCAGCATTTGTTGTACTGTTGGAGTTTGCCGTTGCAAATTGATAACTTTTTTATGCAAAATAAAAACCCCTCTCACTATGTTTCCCAAGTGAAATAGGGGTCTACACCGCTGAATCCAGTCATGTTACTTGACCTTTTTAGGTTTACTGGACTCTTATATTTTCAGATGTTTCAGGTCCTATTACAGTAGCAATCATGTTCTCAGATTATGATAGTTTCGTGCTATAAACGCCTTTATTTCAAAATTGGCGGAGGCGTGTGCGAATCGAACACACCAACGGCAGGATCACTACCGCTCGGCTGGATTTGAAGTCCAGGCGGCCCACCAGGACCGATCCGCCTCCGCATCATTACCGCTAATAGAGTATATAATCCAAATCAAGCTTTGTCAAATGAATCGACTGCATGGTCTGTGTCAAGATTTAGTAGGGGGAACTCCTGGTCTTAGAAAAATAATATTTATCTTAAGCCGAGAAGGCAGTAATCTGGGAGATTTCCCGTAACACATATTTGACCCACATATGATCAGCATGAGGACCGAATCTGG
>JAKPGY010000014.1 GCA_029550685.1 Bacillota bacterium | reverse complement strand
CCGAATTCCCCCTACGGCTTCCTTCAGACCCCACCGTTACCAGTGACGCCCTTGCCCTCGGGTTATCTTCCCGCTGGTTAGGTGATAGGGCTTCTTTCAGCCCATCGGCTCAGCAAACATGCTGGTCAAACGATTGCCACGGCACTTCGTGCCTCGCAACAATATTCGCGAGCATCAGTGAGCATCAGTAGTACCCGTAGGGTGCAATGACCTGTATGATGGCCTTCAGTTGTGTCATCGCGAGGAGCGCAGCGACGTGGCGATCTCTTTTTTCACCTTTATCGACAGTCTCGGAGGCCACATTCCCGTGGCCTCTTTTTCTATCACGGACGACCGCTAGGCATTCAGCTTAAACGGATTATAGCTGATCCCTTCATCAAAGGTATCAATCTGCTCAGTCCGCTTAAGCCAACCCACCACATGATAAGTTAATGGTGTGGCCACCACTTCAAATGTCACTTTGAACAAATACTGGTATAACATCATCTGCCCCAGTACCGCATTGGGTACCGTACCCCAGAAGGAAATGATTATGAATATTACTGTGTCCAAGCATTGCCCCACCAATGTAGAGCCGATGGTCCTCATCCATAAAAACCGGCCTTCAGTGAATACCTTCAATTTGGACAGCACCATGGAATTGGCAAACTCACCAGCCCAATAGGCCAGTAAAGATGCCAGCACGATTCGGGGAGTCATACCCAGGACTAAAGAAAAGGCACTGCTGCCGTCAAAGAATTCCGGTGAAGGTATCGCCAGAACCAGGTAAAAGGCTGCAACCATTATCAGGTTACATAAAAATCCCGCCCATATAACCAGTCGAGCCTTTTGAAAACCGTATACCTCCGTTAAAACATCACCGGCAATATAAACCACAGGAAACAATATCACTGCCCCGGGCAAAACGATTCCATATACAGTTATCAATTTACCCGCAATTATGTTGGATATCAGCAGGCAACTGACAAATATACAGGCGATAAGTACAAAAAGGTGTGATGTATTCCTGGTATCCTGCATTAAGGGTGTTATACCTCCACTTTCAACATAATCAATTTACAGTATAGTGATTGGGTTCTTCGGGGGCAAGGCTGAAGCTTAAGAAAACACGAGGAAAAAGAGACACACAGGCTTAATCTATTTTAATCCTGATGCCAGTTCCAATAGTTTTTTCGTGGTGTTGGCATTGCGTATGGTAATGCTTTGATAGGCTTTGGTTCCGACGATTTTTGACCATCTGGTGCGGGAATATGTTTTTAGCGGTGCCGACCAGAATATGATTTGCTTATAGACATACAGCTTTTCGTACTCCGGTCTTATTGGGCCTACTTCTCCTATTATTTCCTCTGCCGTGGCTGGATGGATCACAAACATGGCATCATGTTTTGAATCGGGATCATTTCCCCACCATTGCGGTACATTATCCAGCGCTTCCTGTAAAGTATCAACATCGATTAGGGCCAGGCTGATTGGAAAACCAAATTCCTGGTGTATTATCTCCTTACATTTTTCAGCAAGCTTAATAGTGTCTTTTTCTTCACTGGTAAAGATGACATTGCCGCTGTTGATATAGGTGATTGCATCTGGAAATCCGGCCTTGTTGAAACAGGTTTTCAAATCTTTCATAGAGACTTTGTTTTTACCACCGACATTTATTCCCCTGAGCAGCGCAACATATTGCATGTGGGATCTCCTTATCCATAAGTTTTTCTTTTAGGGATACTCACCCAGTCTGCCGCCCCTTTGCCTGAAAGCAGCACCATTCTCAACTCTTATCTTCCATATTAAAATTAAATCTACCATGATGTTCCCTCACTTGCCAATTTGATTTTGCATGCCAGGTGAAAATCTCATTCATTTCAGGCCAGAGTAAATACTAGCTCTGTAATTCACTCCGCGTCAGAAACCACAGATAAAAACCCTGAAAAAAGGCCTCGAGCGCGTACTCGAGGCCTGAGACTGTCGATAAAGGTGAAAAAAGAGATCGCCACGTCGCTGCGCTCCTCGCGATGACACAACTGAAGGCCATCATATAGGTCATTGCACCCTACGGGTACTACTGATGCTCACTGATGCTCGCGAATATTGTTGCGAG
>JAKPGY010000011.1 GCA_029550685.1 Bacillota bacterium | reverse complement strand
GTTATGATCGCGGGTGCAGCTTATCCCATGTTTGTTCAAGGACGTTTCGCACCCTTAAATGTAAATGCACAGGCAAGCCTATAGTCCCTGTGAAAAATATCTGTGGATAATGTGGATAAGTCTGTTGATAATTATCATTCCTCCACTTGGTGGATTTGGTTGAAAATAAATTAGTCCTGGTTTTAAAAAAAGAAGGCCATTTTATTTCGATAATCAGGTTGTGGATAATCAATAAGTGAGGAGGAACCACGGTGTATCCAGTATTATTTGAGTTAGGGAGTCTGCGATTATACTCCTGGGGATTTATGCTGGCAATAGCTGTCCTGATTGCCATCTGGGGAATAGGACGTTTGTTTGAACGGGAGGGCTATAGCAAGGATGCCGTTTTCGAAATGGTAATCCTAATGGTTATCTTTGGATTAATCGGATCTCATCTAGCCTACATTATGGTTTATCAGTGGGAGGAATTCCTGGCAGATCCACTAATGTTTTTTTCCATAAAAAACGGGATCGAAGGGATGATATGGTACGGAGCATTGATAGGCGGTATGATACCTTTCGTGATCTACCTGCACATAAAACGCATGTCTTTCTGGAAGGTAGCCGATATGTTTGCACCTTTTTTAGCTCTGGGATATGCCCTGGTTCGTGTAGGGTGTTTTTTAAGAGGATGCTGTTATGGAGAAGTCACCAGTTCAGCTTGGGGGGTAGTTTTTCCAGTAGTCGATGAATTTACCCGTCACCCGACCCAATTATACAGTTCATTGCTCAACTTAATCCTTTTTATCATCTTAATATGGCTTTACCCACAGCGCAGGTTTAATGGACAGATATTTCTGCTATACCTCATTGGATATGGCATATACCGTTTTATTGTGGAATTCTTCCGGGAAACCGTGGTTTTCTATGGGGTATTTTCCATGGGGCAGGTGTATACTCTCGGGTTACTGGTAGTAGCCATCCTACTATATTTCTGGCAGCGTTCCCGTTCTTCACGATATTGGTTCTAAATATGACGGAGGGGTAGATATGCAGGATATATTAGCCTGGAAAAAACAGATTAGAAATGAAATGAAAGAGCGGCGCCAGAAAATGACTTCTACAGAAGTTGAGCAACTCAGTGGCCAGGTAAGACAACGGCTCGAGGAATTGAACCCTATACAGAATGCTCGCAGTATTATGGCTTACGCCAGCATTAATAATGAAATTGATCTGGTACCACTAATGGTTAAATGGCATGAGGAGGGACGTACTATTTTGCTGCCCCGGGTAGAGGATAATGGGAGAATGGAGGCAGTGAAATGGACTGGATGGGACCAAATTAAATCAGGTCCTTTCGGTATTCGGGAGCCATTGGGTGAACCCTTTGATCCGGCTCTCATTGACGTGGTTTTGACCCCAGGCTTGGTTTTTGACTACAAAGGCTACCGGCTTGGTTATGGCAAAGGCTATTATGATCGCTTTCTTCCCCGCCTCAGTAATTCAGCCTTTATTTGCGGGATAGGCTATGAGTTTCAGGTCATCGAAAACGTATATCCTCATGAGGGAGATATACCAATGCACTGGATAGTCACCGATCACTCCGAGTTGGTCATAGACTGGAACTACTTTTAGGAATAAGGGGTCAGGCTCGAAGGTCTGGCCCCTTATAATTTACGCAGGGTTATGGGTTGTATTCTCCTGATCGATCCCCGCTTCCTTCAAGGCGGCAAATACACCGGCCAGCCCTGCTAAATCGCTGGGAATGATCAGTTTGGTAGCCTGACCTTCTGCCAAATCTTTAATGGCTTCTAAGGATTTTAAGGCCAATACTTTGTTGTCAGCCTGGGCTTCTTTGATCATAATCAAACTGTCAGCAAAAGCCTTCTGAACGGTAAGAATGGCTTGAGCTTCACCCTCGGCCTTTAGAATCTGGGCCTGGCGAAGCCCTTCCGCTTCACGGATCGCCGCTTCCCGAATAGCTTCTGCATTTAATATAGCTGCCTGTTTCTGTCCTTCTGCTTCGAGAATGGCTGCGGTCTTTTGACCTTCCGCTATGAGGATAGCTTCCCTCTTTTCCCGTTCGGCTCGCATCTGTTTTTCCATGGCATTCTGAATATCCTGGGGAGGAAGAATGTTTTTCAACTCTACCCGGTTTACCTTAATTCCCCATTTGTCAGTAGCTTCATCCAAAATAGAGCGCAGTTTAGTATTGACTAGATCTCGGGAAGTCAGAGTCTCGTCTAATTCCAGGTCACCCACTATATTACGCAGGGTGGTAGCGGTGAGATTCTCAATGGCCAGGATAGCATTGGCTATTTCGTAAGTCACCTTAAATGGGTCAGTTACTTGGTAATAAACCACGGTGTCAATCATCATAGTAACATTATCTTTAGTAATTACCGGTTGAGGAGGGAAATCTACTACTTGTTCCCGTAAATCAATAATGGCACGGAAACGATCTATAAAGGGGATAATTACATTAATGCCCTGTTCGGCAGTTTTATGGTATTTGCCCAGGCGCTCAACAATGCCTACGGTGGACTGCTTGATAATTTTAATAGACGACAGGGCAATTATAATTACAAACAGAACCAGAATTATATTAACCAGTAGACTTAACAATCAACTCCACTCCTTTCTAGGTAGAGGCCTTTTTCACCAATAGTTTTACTCCATCAATACCGATGACTTCAACACGAGTATTCTCTTCTAATTCTTCCTCAGCTATGGCGGTCCATACTTCGCCGTTTACTTTTACCTGACCGAACTGCATGGGTTCAATCCTGGACAGAGCTATGCCATGCTGTCCTATCAAGGCTTTCACATTGCTGGCGGTATCATTGGACCTGACAAATTTCATGATTAGAGGACGGGTGAAAATTATAAACAGCAGGGTAATTACCGCAAAGATAAGCAGTTGAAGTTCTAGTGCCGGCAGCAGGCCGAATTGAACCAGTAAAGCCACTATAACTCCCGCAATTGCCAACCATAAAAACCAAAAACCGGCTGTAAATATTTCTATAGCCCCGCATACAATGGCCACCAGGATCCATTCCAGGAAGGTCACAAGCTAACCTCCTTTCATGTGACATAGTTATGAAACCGTCAGTCTAATCATACCATACCTTCTTATTGGGTTGACCAGTAATAAATGCCATGAGTCACGGGAATAATGCAATTATTTGTTGAATTGATCTACCTTGGTGTATAATTTGGGCAATAGGACATATCTATAGACTCCGATTCCAACCATCTAAGGCTACAGTCAAGGGGGTTGGAACGCAGGGTGTACCGGGAAACTGGTACGCCTCCCATTTGGAAAGGAGTTTAACGCGCAGCTTAGATACCCTTTTCCAGGGTATTTATTTATTGGGGAGGTTGAAGATTATGCCAGATAATGCTCAGATTTTAGAAAAACTGCGTCAATTAGCACCCGACGGGAAGGTATCCTGTACTGATGCACGCAAGCTGGCGGAAGAGCTAAAGGTACATCCCAGCTTAGTTGGCAAACTGTGTGATGAGGCCAAAATTAAAATAACCGGCTGTGAACTGGGATGTTTTTAATCTGATACCTCACAGTTGTCCGGGGAAGGGGGAAAAATTTGGTGGACTCCTTTGGACGCCACATAAATTATTTGCGTATTTCGGTAACTGATCGCTGCAATTTACGCTGCCAGTACTGTATGCCCGAAGACGGAGTTCAGAACTTGGGACATGGCAACATACTGAGCCTAGAAGACTTAGCCCGTTTGGCCCGCATAGGTGCTCAGGTAGGAATTCGCAAAGTGCGCTTGACTGGGGGGGAGCCTCTGGTCCGCAAAAACATTACCGGGCTCATCCGATGTATAGCTGATATTCCGGAGATTGATGATATTGCCTTAACTACCAACGGAATTCTATTCCCCGCTATGGCTCAGGATTTAAAGGCAGCAGGATTAAAACGAGTCAACATCAGTATGGATACCATGAAGGAGGAGCGCTTTGCCTATATAACCCGCCGGGGAGGACTCAACCAGGTGCGGGAGGCGGTTTTTAAGGCGTTAGAACTTGATATGCACCCAGTCAAGATAAATGTGGTAGTGATTCGCGGGTTTAATGATGATGAGATAGGCGACTTTGCCCGCCTGGCTTATGATTATCCCTTGCACGTCCGTTTTATTGAGTATATGCCGGTAGGTGACCTGCTGTTTTGGAATCCGGACCGGATGATGAGCAGTCAGGAGATCCTTGATCGGCTGAAATCAGATTATGAATTGAACCCGGAAAAAGCAGTGGAAGGTAACGGCCCGGCCCGCTATTATCATATCGCCGGCGGAGCCGGCTCCCTGGGTTTTATCAGTCCTATGAGCCACCAGTTTTGCTCGGAATGTAACCGGATACGTTTAACCGCCGATGGAAAGCTTAGAGGATGCCTTTATGCCAAGCAGGAAGTTGACTTGAAAGCTGCTCTGGATAGAGGAGCTTACGATGAGGAACTGCAGGAATTATTCCTGACCGCCATCAAAACTAAGCCTGCTCACCATGAAATGAATTCCGGGTGGGGACAGCAAAACTTCCGCAAAATGTATCAAATCGGAGGTTAATCATGGATTTTACGCATATCAATGAGGAAGGTCGCGCCCGTATGGTTGACGTCTCCGGAAAAACGGACAGTGAGCGGGTTGCCGAAGCCCGTGCTGTGGTGCGCATGCAGCCGCAGACCCTGGAGGCGATTCGCAGCGGGGGAGTAAAAAAGGGAGATGTATTGGCGGTTGCTCAGGTGGCGGGTATTATGGCAGCCAAGCAGACGTCGGCCCTGGTTCCGATGTGTCATCCTCTTATGCTTACCGCTGTAGATATTAGCTTCAATTTCGATCAGGAAAATAATAGGATAATAATTCATTCCCGGGTCAAGACTACCGGAAAAACAGGAGTAGAAATGGAGGCGATGACAGCTGCCGCCGTAGCTGCTTTGACGATTTATGATATGGCTAAGGCTATAGACCGCTGGATGGTAATCGAAGAGGTGCTGCTGGTGGAAAAAAGCGGCGGCAAGAGCGGGCATGTCAAACGCTCCGACTCACAGTAATGGTCACCTGTAGAATACGATGAATGAAACATCGCTAAAACGGCTCTCCTGCATCCTGGCCAACACTTCTGTCAAGCCGTGGTTAGCTTAGATTGGCGTAGAGATTGCTTCGTCGCTGCGCTCCCTCGCAACATTAATAGTGAGCGATAGCGAACATCGGTAGTCCTTTAGGGCAATGACAATTAAGGAATTCTTTTTCTGTGCGATGACACGGCGAGGGCTGTCTTCACAGCAACGAGGAGAGATGATTATGGAACGAGGGATTTTGTACTCTATATGCATCAGCCCGGAAAGAGGGCAGTTGAAGAAACAAGTTTCCGAAGCCCGGGTAATAGCTGGCTATGGTATTGAAAATGACGGTCATGCCGGTGATTGGGACCGGCAGGTCACCTGCTTGAACTATGACAGCGTGCAGAGGGTCAACCAGGAAAAGGGCTTAAATATCGGGCCGGGTGAATTTGCGGAAAACCTGCTTATCCAAGGTATCGATTTGGTGAAAGTAGGTGTTGGAGGACAGTTACGCATTGGGAATGATGTAATTCTGAAAGTTTCCCAGATCGGCAAAGAAGATCACCCCAGTGTAGTTACTCGTACTCTGGGGATAACCCTTCTGCCTTATGAAGGATTGTTTTGCCGCGTAGTGCAGGGCGGAACTATACGCCCCGGGGATACGGTTGAGGTGATTTGATGTATAAAACCGGGATACTGATACTCAGTGACAAGGGCTCCCGGGGTGAACGGGAAGACTTGAGCGGGGAGCAAATCCGCCAGTTACTGGGAGCAAATTTTTGTGTAGAATACTATCAGGTAATACCTGATGATAAAGAGCTTATCATTGAGCATCTTAAACAGGCCTGTGACCAGTTGTCGCTGGATCTGCTGCTTACTTCCGGGGGAACTGGATTTTCCCTGCGGGATGTAACTCCGGAGGCTACCAAAGCTGTGATTGAAAAAGAAGTACCTGGCATACCTGAGGCCATCCGCTATTATGGCCTGCAAAAGACTCCCAAGGCTATGTTGTCCCGGGGGATAGCCGGTATAAGGGGGAAAACTTTGATCATCAATCTGCCGGGCAGTGTTAAGGGTGTACGGGAATCATTAGAGGCGATTATGCCGGCTTTAGACCACGGATTGGATATATTAATCGGGTCGGCAGCCGAATGCGGGCAAGACTGAAAAACGAAATTAAGTGTATTTTAAAGGTATAAAAAGAAAAGCTCCGAACCATAATATAAATCGATGATATTAGGCGGATTCAGATGCTTTTGTGGATTGAAACCAGCTGATCTCTTGCCTAATATTTATTACAGTAATGTTAGCACTCGCAGTTATCGAGTGCTAATAATAATACATAAACCTACTATATATATTATAAAGGGGGTATACCTTTGAGGATTCAACCTTTAGGAGACCGTTTGGTGGTTAAAGTAGCAGAAGTGACCGAAGAGAAGACCAAGAGTGGTCTGTACGTACCTGACACCGCCAAAGAGAAGCCTCAAGAAGGAGAAGTACTGGCCGTAGGACCAGGTGCTCGCAATGAAGATGGTGAGCGCATCCCTATGGATGTTAAGGTAGGAGATAAAGTAATATTCTCCAAATACTCGGGTACCGAGGTTAAAGTTGATGGGGAAGAATACCTGATCCTATCGGAAGGTAACATTTTGGCTATATTAAAATAAGCGGAATAAGGGAGGTACATAGATGATTTCCAAAGAGATCAAATTCGGAGAAGAGGCAAGAAGAGCCTTGGAAAGAGGAGTTGACAAACTGGCGAACACCGTCAAAGTCACTCTTGGACCCAAGGGCCGCAATGTAGTACTAGACCGGAAATTTGGTTCCCCCACCATCACCAATGATGGTGTTACCATTGCCCGTGACATAGATCTGGAAGATCCCTGGGAAAACCTGGGCTGCCAGTTGGTTAAAGAAGTTGCCACTAAAACCAATGATGTAGCCGGTGATGGTACCACAACCGCTACAGTTCTGGCTCAGGCCATGATCAAAGAAGGTCTGAAAAATGTGGCCGCCGGTGCCAATCCCATGATCATGAGAAGAGGTATTGAAAAAGCTGTTCAGGCTGTAGTTGACGAGATAAAAGCCATCAGTCAACCGGTAGAAACTAAAGAGGCAATTGCTCAGGTAGCAGCTATTTCTGCCGACGATCAGGAAATTGGAGCTTTGATTGCTGATGCTATGGAAAAAGTCGGCCGGGATGGGGTTATCACAGTAGAAGAATCCCAGTCGGTGGGTACTTCTCTGGAAGTCGTGGAAGGCATGAGCTTTGACCGCGGTTACATTTCTCCTT
Organism: Bacillota bacterium; assembly: GCA_029550685.1. GTDB lineage: Bacteria > Bacillota > Syntrophomonadia > Syntrophomonadales > Syntrophomonadaceae > DTU018. The sequence continues at coordinate 3,656 of JAKPGY010000011.1, read as the reverse complement.
ACATGGTTACCAACAGTGAAAAGATGGAAGCTATTTTGGATGAGCCCTATATCCTCATCAGTGACAAAAAACTGACTTCTATTCAAGAGATACTCCCGGTTCTGGAAAAGGTCGTTCAAACTGGCAAGCCCATGCTGATTATCGCAGAAGAAGTTGAAGGTGAAGCCCTGGCTACTATAGTGCTCAACAAGTTGCGCGGTACCTTCAACGCAGTCGCCGTAAAAGCTCCTGCTTTCGGTGAGCGTCGTAAAGCTATGTTAGAAGACATTGCCATTTTGACCAAAGGTCAAGTTGCTTCCGAAGAACTTGGTGTTAAGCTGGAAAATGTAACCCTGGACATGCTGGGCAAAGCTCGCCAGGTTGTGGTAAAGAAAGAAGAGACTATCATTATTGACGGTGCCGGCGATGAACAAGACATCAAGGACCGGATTGCCAACATTAAGCGCCAATTAGAAGAAACTGAATCAGAATATGACCGGGAAAAACTGCAAGAGCGTATGGCTAAACTATCCGGCGGTGTAGCTGTAATTCAGGTCGGTGCTGCAACAGAGACCGAACTGAAAGAGAAGAAACACCGTATTGAAGACGCCCTGGCAGCTACCAAAGCGGGTGTTGAAGAGGGTATGGTTCCTGGCGGTGGAGCAGCTCTAATTCATGTGATTAAGGCTGTTGAAAAAATCCAGGCTGAAGGCGATGAGCTTACTGGCGTTAAGCTGGTTAAGAAAGCTCTGGAAGAACCCTTACGCCAGATCGCTAACAATGCCGGTATGGAAGGTTCGGTAGTAGTCGAAAAGGTTAAAGCTTCTGAATTTGGCATTGGCTACAACGCTCTTACCAATGTTTACGAGAATATGATCGAGGCTGGAATTATTGACCCGGCTAAGGTTACTCGTTCAGCCGTACAGAATGCAGCTTCCATTGCTGCTATGGTGCTAACCACTGAAGCAGTTGTCACCGAACTGCCTAAAGAAGATCCCTTGAAGAACATGCCTGGCGGCGCCAATATGCCCATGATGTAAGTTTCCAAATATAGCTAAAGCGCCATCTGCGGATGGCGCTTTTTCAATAGAAGCAGGGGGACGTTCTTTTTGCTTCCTCTCGTTTTCACCAAAGAGGAAGCAAAAAGAACGTCCCCCTGCTTCACTCTGGATATTATAGGTCGTAGTACAATTCAAATTCCAGGGGATGGGGCTGATCCAGCACTCGACGGGATTCCTTGCGTTTGGTCTCCAGCCACACTTCGATTAAACGTTTAGGGAATACTCCCCCGGCCAGCAAAAAGTCATGGTCTTTTTCCAGAGCATCCAGAGCCTCATCCAGTGTACGGGGCAGACTCTTTATCTTGGCTTGTTCTTCGGGAGGAAGATTGTATAAATTGACATCATAAGGCCCAAAACCCTCAGCGGTAGGGTCAATTTTATTTTGAATACCGTCCAACCCAGCCATAAGCATCGCCGAATAGGCCAGATATGGGTTGCAGGTGGCATCGGAGGAGCGGAACTCAAAACGTCTGTGTTCGGGAGCTTTGGCATAGGCAGGAATTCTGATAACCGCACTGCGATTAGCTGTAGCGAAGCATATGCTTACCGGTGCTTCATAACCAGGTACCAATCGTTTATAGGAATTAGTGCTGGGATTGGTAAGAGCCAGCAGGGCAGGTGCATGCTTCAACATACCGCCAATAAAATAGAGAGCAGTTTGACTCAGACCGGAGTAACCGTTCTCATCATAGAAAACCGGCTGACCGTTTTTAAATAAATGTATATGAACATGCATACCGCTGCCCGCTTCGCCGTATAACGGTTTAGGCATAAAAGTAGCCGTTTTGCCTTCCTGAAAAGCCAGATTTTTTACTAAATACTTGAGAAGCATGGTCCTATCTGCCATTTCCCGCATACCGCCAAACTCAACTTCAATCTCAATTTGCCCGGGACCTCCCACTTCATGATGGTGGTACTTCACCGGAATGTTGTTTTCTTCCAGCAATGTGCACATACGGGAGCGCAAGTCATACAAAACATCATGGGGAGGAGTAATATGATAGCCGCCTTTTAGAGGAACTTTGTAACCCAGGTTCTGGTACTCACCGTCACCGCTGTTCCAAATAGCCTGTTCTGCATCTATGGAAAAGCCGCTTTTATGCGGTAAACACTGGTAATCCACATGGTCAAAAACATAAAACTCAAACTCAGGGCCTATGCGAATTTCATCGGCTACCTGCAGATCCCGCATATATTTTTCTGCCTTATTGGCAATAGTACGAGGGTACTGGTCGAATTGATAATTATGGGGCTCGGCGATTACGAAAACATCCCCAATCATGCTTAAGGTGGGAACTTTAGTGAAAGGATCATGTACTGCAGTGGATATATCGGGTATGAAGACCATATCGCTTTTCTCTATGGGAGCATATCCGTAGTTGGATCCGTCAAAACCAATTCCGTACTTAAGGGTATCGGGGCTAAATCTTTGAGTGGGAATGGTAAGATGGCGCCACCTGCCCAGCAGATCAATCATTTTAAAATCGATCATCTCAATCTGCTCATCACGGCAGTACTGCATAACTTCGTCATACGTGTTAAACACCAGTATAAGCCTCCTTTGTCTTATACAAATACGTGCAAATTATAGCAGATGCCAGTTTTGAAATAAAGTATTTTGGATTAGGTATGCTGTATCCATGGAATAATATTCTAACAGTTAACGGTAATATCCCCACTGCCTGCTTAATAATAATGTATCACTTGAGACTCTAAGCAGGTGTCAGTATCTCCGGGGGTGGGAACTATTAACAGAAAACGCTGGACCGCTTTAACTATTATAGTTTTGCTGGTATTAGGAGCAGCCCTGGCATATCAGCCTGCTAAGGATTACTACGTGAAATCCAAACTGGATCCACAGGTTGAGCTTAATAACTCTATCCAAAAGATGGCTCAAGTAAAGAGTTATCGCTATATACTCAAATCAGGTTTTACCGTGGAGGGGCGAGAGGAGGTGATTAGTGAGGTAGAAGGTGAAAAGGAACAGGGAAATACTCACTTAAAGGGGGAGATGGTACACACACCAGTTGACATTTATTATATTGACCGTACCATTTACAATTATGATTCCTTCTCTAAAAAGTGGCTGGTGATTGACAGCGGCACTGCCAATTCGGAAGAACTTCTGATTTCAGAACTCAATCCCTTGTCAAACTTCAGGTTTAAGAATATATCAGCAGTTAAAAAAGTTGGGTTTGAACCGGTAAATGGTACGGAATGCCTGGTAGTAAGCTGTCAGCCTTCTGTGGAGAGTCAACTCTTAGAAAGCCTTTGGAAGGACTTTGTCTACCAAATATGGATTGACTATAAGCAGCAGGTTATACGTAAAGCTACTTTACAGGCAATTAACAAACAGAACCCTACTACCCGTTTGAGTATAGCCGTTGAATTTTATGACATCGGCCAGCCTATTGAAATCGAACCGCCGGATATAACTAAATCAGCTAATTAACCGCCGGGGCTTTTAGCCCCGGCTGAGAGTGTCAAAAAAGTTGCTAAAAAGAGATCGCCACGTCGCTACGCTCCTCGCAACATTAGTCGTGAGCGATAGCGAACATCAGTAGTGCCGGAACGGCCGATGACATACCAGAAGGCCATCTTATGTGTCATTGCGAG
>JAKPGY010000239.1 GCA_029550685.1 Bacillota bacterium | reverse complement strand
CCTCACCAAAGGCAGCAGTCATCTCTGTTCTGGCCAGTCTTAAAGCTTCATAACTGATGTCCCCGGGAACACGTCCTTTCATCCGTTTCATCATATTTGGATAATCTCTGGCCAGGGTCATTGCTCCTTGCCGGACATACTGCTGTAGCATTCGGGCTGTTTTCACAGCATCCTGCCCAGTAGCCACGGCTTCCTGGACAATGTCCCGCATGGTATTCCTGAATTTTTCTCCCTGCTCCCAGATGCGGTCCGACAGGAACAGCCCTTTCTTTGTCCTCGCCCAGCAAGCCTCCACTGCCTGGCGGTTTACCGTGGCAAACATTGTCTGAAGTCCTGTGATATCCATACCAGCTTTCTTAAACAGGTCTAGTGCAATAGCTTGACTGTATCCTCCACCGGCTTCAACGGCTTGTTCAATGTATTGCTCGAATGCTTTAGTGAGGTTACCAGTTAATCGGTCAGCTTCGGCCCGTAGTGCCGTTTTCAACTCTTCCAACTGTCGCTTGCGTAAATAATTTGACGGCGTTTTCAGGGCCAGTTTTCGCAGTTCGCTTGCCACTCTATCTGCAGCCCGAATATAAAGACCTCGTATTTCGGGGTCTTGGCGTAACCTTAACTCGATATATTTTTTCCTGGCTTCCAATGCCCATTTACGATAAGCGCTGGTAGCGTCTTTGATTTCGTCTATTTCCCGGGACATTAGCTTTCAAGCTCCCTTTCAATCTCCTGCCCCTGCTCTTCCAACCCTTCTCCGTCCTCCAATCGGCGGCGCATGATCCAGCTCTTAATTATGCGCTCTCTTTCTCCCGGTATGGTTGGATCATCGGTAGCGTATTCCTGCATGGTATCGATGTACTGAGCCAGCAGGTCCACCGCCGCATCAAGGCTGATAAAACCTCCAAACAAAGCTGTATTAAGTGCATTTACCAAGGTATTGATGGTGTCTGCATACTCTTTTTCATCCCGCTCGATAACCGCATCCCAGGTGATTCCTACTTCGTAGCTCTCAAACTTTTTGCCAGTCTTTTTGCTATGCATAACTAGCAGCATCCGG
>JAKPGY010000224.1 GCA_029550685.1 Bacillota bacterium | reverse complement strand
ATGGAGCTGTGCTATTAAGTCCTCTATCTCGTCCATATCAAAACCAGTAAGCTCTAGGTCAAATTCCCCGGTGTCCAGTTCCTGTAATAAGTCTTTCAGTTTAAGGTAATCCCAATCGCCCTGAATTTTATTTAATGCCAGATTCAGCGCCTTTTCCTTTGTTTCGTCCAGATCTACAACAACACAATCCACTTCCTGCATACCCATATCTAGCAGTATTTTATACCGCTGATGGCCGCCGACGATATTCCCGGTGCGCTTGTTCCAGACGATAGGTTCCACATATCCGAACTCCTGCATTGACCGCTTGAGTTTATTATATTCAGGGTCACCAGGCTTAAGGTCTTTTCTCGGATTATATGCAGCAGGATTTATCTGGTCTATTGGTATTTTACTTACCTGCACTTTCTACAACCTCCTATACAACGAACATATTTCACACCAGGCCCCGCCCCTGCTTCGCGATGGTGTGTACTACCCTCCGGCTCATGCCGGCAACCTAACACTTTCAAAAAGGCTCACAGCTCATCCAGTTTCGCCAACAAAACCATGGCACTAACCGGGTAAAAAACAATGGGCTTGTCACGCCTTTGGCCGCCGACAATGTTTCCGGTGCGCTTGTTCCAGACGATAGGTTCCACATAGCCAAACTCCTGCATTGACCGCTTGAGCTTTTCATACTCCGGATCACCCGGCTGTAAATCTTTTCTCGGATTATGTGCAGCAGGATTTAGCTGGCCTATTGGTATTTTACTTACCTGCACTTTCTTCAACCTCCTATACAAATCAAAAGCCGCCCTCCCGGACGGCTCCTCAGTATGATGTATAATCAAGCGCTTATTTGCCATTGGATATCAAGTTAAAAACCCCACTAACATGATATCATAAAGTTTTGGACAATTTGTCCGCTTTTTTTCCGCTCTATCAATACTCGACTATCCCGTACATGGCGATGGTGAACTTATAAAGCGCCTGATCTTTTATTTCATACACCCGCGTCTTTTCATAATTCAGTTCTTCCATCAGCTTTTTGATGTGGTCTTTTGGTCTGTCTATGTAGAATCTGTCCAGGACAAGTCTTTCCGTTTCGTCCAGTGAAGCAAGTCCCCTTTCGATCAGATCCAGCAGAATTTTGTTTGCCCTATACAGATATTTCAACCTTTCCTTTTCGACGATAATGT
>JAKPGY010000191.1 GCA_029550685.1 Bacillota bacterium | reverse complement strand
GAAACCGAAGGCGGCGGAGACCGATGCCTGAATGCGCAGGTAAACGGCAAGCTCCCTGTTCATGACTCGGCTCCTTTATTCGTCATTAAAACGTATTGCGCAAGCTCGTCCCGGCTGGATATGTACAGCTTTTGGTAGATTTCCAGCATGATATTTTTGAGCCTGCCCATTGATATGTTAAACTGCCTGGCGATTTTGGTGTAAGGGACGCGGCGGGCCACAAGCTGTGCCAGATAGACTTCCCGCAGGGTAAGAACTGAGGTGATGTTATCCTTGGTGAAGCGGTTGTGAAAGGTAACCCAGTTTTTAACCGTGCGTTCCCACTGCCCTAGGACGGCATCGAAGCAGCCGGGGAACTTCTCTTTCAGGCACTGCTCAACAAGTCCTCCGAAATCGGCAAAATGTTCCGCAAAGGGTGTGATAAAGCCGTGGGGCAGGGCAATACCCATGGCTTCCAGCAGCCAGCGCCGGGCTTCATTCTCGCGTCCAAGGTAGTGACAGGCAAGAGCGCATACCACCCGCAGATAAATCTCCGGAAACGTAATACCTCGCTCCGGAGTGCTAAAGGTCAGCGTGGTCTGCGCCACTGCCAGCGCGATTTCATATTTTCCGATACATATAAAATATTTTGCACGCAAATAGAGCACATACGCAGGCTTTGCCTCGGCTGGAAAGGCACTGAAATTTCCTGCCGACAGCCATTCAGGAACCATGTTCGGGGCGAACACGCTGACGGCAACGCTGGCCAGCGCAACCTCCGCAATAGCTGAACTATAATCGCCACGGCCTTCGCCCACAACGCTTTTGAGATAAGCTTCAATCTTCACATACGTAGGGTAGTCTCCCAGGCTGATGGACGCCGCGACCGCCAATAGGGATGCGCGTAGCTTTGCTGCTTCGTCCCCTTCGATTTGATAGCAGCAGCGCATGGCGCGTACAAAATCACCCCTCAGATAAGCTAGCTCGCCCTCATATTGAAGCCGGTGCTTTTCCTCCTTCATAATTTCTAAAATTGCGTTGGGGTTATGTGCCGGCATTGGTTGGGAAGTGACTTCAATCAAATGGACAAGCTCGGAGGACAGCGATTGTGCCGGCAGCTTTTTGTCTTTGCGTAGATCGGCAGGCTTTTCCGCATCACCCGGAATCATCCACAACCGTCCGTGTTTTTTAGCGCCGGGTATCCTTTGGGCGGCCAAAAGCCGCTGCACCTGCCTGAGAGAAACTCCCCATCTTTCCGAGGCCTCAACTGCCGTAATGTATTCCATCCCCAAACGAACCTTTCTCTTCCAGATTATAGGTTAATTATAAAATATAATCGTTTGGCGTTGTATTACAACGACTGCCCGACTATAAAATGACTAATGCATACCCCCACAGCAATCCTTCAACAATTATTAAGAGTAGGTATGCATCGCACACTTATATTCTTTAATCTTAAAGGAATTAAAATCCTAAACTCTCTCCCACAAGTATCACGGTGATGCGACCAGGAAACATAGACTTTTGGGTAATTACCATCTGGCTGCATCCGGCTTCAGCTGCTATAGAGAGTTCCTCATACGAGGAGTAGTCCTGTTTGTACGCCGACACAACCATTTTCGCAGCATAATTTTTTACTCGGCGGATTGCCGCATGAATATCAGGCTCCACTTTATTCATCCCTGCCACTATTATGACGTTTTTAGGTCCAAAGCAAAGTGCCGCTACCCTATTGCCGATGCCGTCGATATTGACTATTTCTCCGGTAACTGCTATCGCATTGGCACTCATTAAAAAGAAATCTGCCGACAGATCCTGACGGGCTGCCTTTTCTTTTTCCATGCCTCCCAATGGCTCTGCCGGGTCTAAGTAATTATACCCGCCATTTTTCAAGGCATCCTTAAGGCCAATTTCATGCAAGGTCGCAGAGCCTCCCCAGGAAACCATACTGTCTTTGGGGATCATCTCCAAAACCTTTTTCAAGGCTTCTTCTTTGGTTTTAAAATAAAATCCCACTATATTACGTTTTTCGAACTCTTCGATCAGCTTCTGGGCTGTCAAGGCATTATAGCATTCTTTGATTTTAGCAGTATCCATGTTTATCCCCCCAGGTTTAATATAAGCAGTAACTGTATTTTAGCCACATAATACAGAAATACACAGTCTATATTTAGTATTTTATATATGTCATAATTAAAGTAGAAAAGTTCAACTGGCCGGGGTTATATCCCGGTCTTTCTGCATTAAAAAAGATTATGTGATTAATTCCTACAGGAGAAATAAGCCAATTATAGAATACTTGAAGTAATATATTACAATCATTTACTACGTTTCATGATTCTACCGCTTTCTTCCGACAGAATTCGATACATAAGGAGGAGTTTATTTGCTGCGTAAAAAGCTATTGGTAACATGGCTGCTAGCTGCCACCATGACTTTGTTTTTCGTAGGGACAGTCCCAGCGGAAACCACATTAAAAGATATTGACGGGCACTGGGCATCTTCTACGATTTCAAAGTGGATAGACCAGGGATTGATCAAAGGATATGGGGATAACACCATAAGACCAGACAACCCGGTTACCAGAGCTGAATTTGTCAGCATGGTGAATCGAGCCTGGGGAATCTCCAATGATGGATACAGTTTGGTGTTTCAAGATGTTGCCAAAGATCAATGGTATTACTCCGATATTGCCGCAGCTTATAACTTAGGTTATATCAGCGGATCCAGTCCGGAGACATTCGAACCCGACAGCACCATAACCCGTGAACAAGCGGCGGTCATGATTGCCCAACTGTTGACTTGGGAGGCAAACAGGCAGGATAATGTGTTATCTGGACTAGCCGATTATGAGCAGCTGGCTGATTGGTCCAAGCCTTATGTGGAAACGATTTTTGCCCAGGGCATATTGAAGGGTTATCCTGACAAGACCTTCCGGCCCACTAGATCGGTAACTCGCGCTGAGGCTATGGTAGTCATTGACCAGGCGGTAAAAAATACCAGTACGATAGTGGTTTATGGCCAGGCCGGAACCTTTGGACCTGAATCAGGGAGCAAAACTATCGATGGCAATGTGATTATCAGTACTGCCAGTATAACACTGCAAAATACTGCTATTAACGGGAATCTCCTGCTGGCGGTGGGAATTGGCGAAGGTGATGTAAGACTTAAAAATGTATCAGTAAAAGGAAATACCATCGTAAAAGGCGGTGGCCCCAACAGCGTTACGGTAGAAGACAGCAGCCTGCCCCATCTTACCATAAGCAAGGATGGGGTACGGGTTGTGGCTGCCGGCAATACCAGGGTTCAGGTTGTTCAGCTGGCCTCAGGTGCTGCCCTGGTCGCAATTGAAACGACCGGATCGGGCTTTGAGACGATAACGATAACTCAGGAGATCCCGCTTGGAGCCACCATCAGGCTGGAGGGTGATTTCAGCACGCTGACTATTCAAGCCAATATTAACCTGGAACTGCATGGAAGTATTGACGAATTAAACATTAGCCAGGATGTTGATGATGCAGTAGTCTACTTAGAAGAGTCATCACGGGTCGTTATCTTAAACATTGATGGAAGCGTCCAGATCAGTGGCGAGGGAAAGATTGAAACAGCCAACATAAATTCCAATAATGTGGTGATTGAACCAGTTCCGGTTACCACCGTAGTGGCACCCGGGGTAACCGCCAGTGTAGGCGGTAAAGAACTCCAGGAGGGTACTACTGTTGTCGATTCACCAAAAACGGAAGAAAGCGGAAGCGTTGACTCAGGCGGAAGCGGAGGTGGAAGTGGCGGTTCAGGTGGCAGCTATGATCCCCCGCTGGGCACAGTGCTTTTAGGAGAAGGAGCTAGTATCGAACCTTATCTGACCTATACCGTAGCTGATGGACAAGCCAGGATTACCGGTTATAGTAATAATGGGCCTCAGTATGTATCCATTCCGGATACTTTAGGGGGCTATCCGGTAACCAGTATTGGGGATTTTGCTTTTAGCCAGAAAAACCTAAAGGTATTGGAACTTCCCTCCACTTTGACCAGTATTGGGAACTGGGCTTTTACTGGCAATCAGCTGACTGTACTGGATCTCCCAGAAGGGGTTACCAGTATTGGACAGGGTGCTTTCGCTGATAATCAGCTGCAGTCTATAGTCCTTCCCTCCACCTTGACGAGTATAGGCTCCAGTGCTTTTTCGGGCAATAAGTTGACTGTACTGGTTATCCCGGAAGGTATTACCAGTATTGGAGACTATGCTTTTAGCCAAAACCAGCTGCAGTCTATAGTCATTCCCTCCACTTTGAAGAATATTGGCTCCAGTGCTTTTGGGCGCAATCAGCTGACTTCACTGGTTATCCCGGAAGGTATTGAAAGTATTGGAGACTATGCTTTCAATACTAATCAGCTGCAGTCTATAGCCTTTCCCTCCACCTTGAAGAGTATTGGCTCCAGTGCTTTTTCGGGCAATAAGCTGGCTTCACTGGTTATTCCGGAGGGTATTACCAGTATTGGAAACTTTGCCTTTAGTCAGAACCAACTGGAGGCTATATTCTTTTCATCCACTGTAACTAGCATTGGGAACTGGGCTTTCTCCAGTAATCCGCTTAATGCGGCAGTTGTTCCTGCCGGTGTGACCAATATCGGCAGTGGTGCATTCACAAATAACAGCAACCCGGCTGACTTAACCATCTTCGGAGTGTCAGGTTCGCCAGCCCAGGCTTATGCTGACAGCAATGGCCACACATTCCGCGAAATGGCTGATCTTAAGATACTGAACGTTAATGTTCAGGGTCAGGGTACGGTTCACGCTGCAGTCTATGGTCAGAGTACAATTCAACCTATTGCAGGAAAGCATCTTTTTGAAGTGGGCACTCAATTACAGCTGACCCAAACTCCTCCGGATCGAAATTGGGAATTTATAAAATGGGAAGTAGATGGCAGTGAGGTTACTGATTCCGAAATTACCATTGATATGGAACAGGACATCACGGTGAATGCTTATTTCCAACGCAAGGAACCCATCTATTTATACGGTTTGGTAACTTATAAGACTTCCCTTCCGATTCCGCTCCCCAATAGTTGGCTCGAAGGTTATATCGATGTAATAATTGACGGTCAAATCAAAGCAACGAAGAGGTTTACCAATGGCGAATATGGTTATGGTGGGGATTACATCGTGATTGAGTGGGCTGATATTGAAGATGCCTTGATGAATGGCAAGGAAATCCGGTTAAAGGTCAACGACTCTTTTGCCACTCACGATGCAATTAACTTGTCTGAGGTAAGCAGAGGACAGATTATTAGATTAGATCTTAAATCCGACTCATTTTATACTCCTGAACGCTATTTTGAGTATTGGGTACCATCCTGGGGGGGGGCACAAATTGACAGATACAGTTCGGATGGACCCAAAGATGTGAAGATTCCGAAAAAACTGGGAGGACATCCTGTTACCACCATCTTTATATATCATGATGCAACTGGGAGAAACCCCATTGGAGCCTTCCAGGGCAGGGGATTGACCTCTGTGGAGATCCCTGACACAGTGACCCGGATTGAGGACAATGCTTTCTCCTGGAACAATCTTCAAGAGGTGACCATACCTGCCAGTGTAACTTATGTTGGCAGGGCAGCTTTTTGGGGTAACCAGGGTACCAATACGGCAACACAAAAACCTGAACAGTTCATTATACGTGGGGTACGCGGCTCAGCAGCCGAGGCTTATGCCAAAAGTTATGGTCATACATTTATAGCCATACCATAAAAAACAGGGGACGGTTTTGGGATTAACCCCCAACCGTCCCCTTAGGTTATAATAATGACAATCTGGGCCATTTCAGCAGGCAATAACTTCTTTGATCATCAGCTCTTTCCCGCACAATATTTCCCAATCATTCCTGCCGCAGTCAGGGCATGCAAAGTCGTTCTGGAGCAGGTTAAAAACTTTATTGCATTCTTTGCAGAAGGCATTACCCGGCACTATCTCAATTTTCAGCTTGGTTTCCTGTAATGAGGTACCCTCAACTACCGCTGGATAACAAGCTTCGATGTACCTGGGGATAACTCCGGAAAGTTCGCCTATTTGGAGAACCAAGGTGTCGATCTTGGTCAGCCTGTTATCTATGGCGAAGTCTTCAACCGTTTTTACAATATGAGCTACAATATTCAATTCATGCACATGAAATCACCAATTCCTTTTAGGGATTTGTATCGACATTCCCGCCTGCTTTTTTCGCTTCGATTCTTTGATAACGTTCCACAGCATATTTCATGATTCCAGGCATCAGCTGCCCTAGTTGGGCTTGAGCATCATATTTTTTCACTAGTGAAATAGCACCAAATTTGCATTTGGTAGTGCATATTCCGCAGCCGACACAGCGATACTCATCAACCACCACCGCGCCGCAGCCCAGGCAGCGTTCGGTCTCCAACTTGACCTGTTCCTCGCTGAAAGTGGCGCGCAGATCCATAAAGGCTCCCTTGGACTCTGTTGCATCCCGGTGCAGGGGTTTCTGACGGGGAGCTCGGTCGTAACCAGCCAGATCCAGATTTTCCTTGCTAAATGCGCGGTATTCTTTTTCCCGGCCTACGGTCAGATTATCTCCATGCAGGTAGCGATGAATAGAAATTGCCCCTTGTTTGCCCATGGCGATAGCATCTATGGCAAATCTCGGACCGGTTACCGCGTCTCCGCCGGCGAATACATCCGGTTCATCAGTCTGGTAGCTCAGTTCCGCCACTTTTACGGTCTTATTGGGATTCAAAACCACCCCGGAGCTCTGCAGCAGATCACCCCAGAACATTTCCTGCCCGGCAGCAATCAGAACATTGTCAGCCTTTACCGTTATAGTCTCATTTTCATCGAATACAGGATTAAATCTTCCGTCCTCATCATAGACTGCAATGCATTTCTTAAATACCACTCCGGTGATACGTCCATTTTCCTGGAGAATCCGCTGGGGTCCCCAAGTATTATGCAAAACGATGCCCTCGGCCAGCGCTTCATCGATTTCCTCCTCAAGGGCGGGCATCTCTTCCCGCTTTTCCAGGCAATACATATCTACCGGTGAATTACAAATTCTCACAGCAGTCCTGGCAACGTCTATGGCTACATTCCCTCCGCCGATGACTATGGTTGGTCCCTGTATGGTCAGCTCTTCATTCAGATTTACTTTGCGTAAGAACTCAATTCCATACTCTACTCCTTCGGCCTCTTCACCTTCTATACCCAGCTTCCGGCTGGCCTGAGCGCCGATGGCCAGATAGAATGCCTTGTAGCCCATTTTTCTCAATTCCGCCAGGGTGATATCCCGGCCGATCTCAACCCCGGTTTGGAATTCAACCCCGAGTTCCCTTAAAATGTCGATTTCGGAATTGATAATATCCTTTTCCAGGCGGAAGGAAGGAATCCCCAGGCTCAGCATACCGCCCAGCACAGGGTACTTTTCAAAAACCGTCACCTGATAACCTTCCACTGCCAGATAATAGGCACAGGAAAGCCCGGCCGGGCCGGCACCCACCACAGCGATTTTTTCCGGTCTGAACTCTTTCTTCTTTTTCGGAACAAAGCGATGCTCTGCGGTCAGATCTTGTTCGGCAATAAATTTCTTTATCTCGTCGATGGCTATGGGCTCATCAATCTCGGCTCTGGTACATTCCGATTCACAGTTTCTCGGACAGATACGTCCGCAGATGGCTGGGAAGGGATTTTCCTCTTTGATTAGTTCCAGCGCTTCACGATACCTGCCCTGAGCGGCCATCTTAATATACCCCTGAATGGCAATATGCGCGGGACATTCGGTTTTACACGGGCTGGTTCCGCTTTCCGCCACCATGGTTTTACCCCGGCGGTAATCAAGGTTCCACTTGTCCGGTCCCCATTCGGTATCATAGGGTGTTTCTTTTTCCCTGGCAGGACTAATGGTGGTTGAGCATAGGTTTTGCCCCAGGGTCAGGGCATTAACCTGGCAATTTTCCACACATAGACCGCAGGCTACGCATTTAGATGTGTCCACCTGGGAAACATAATTGGAACGGACCACATCCGGGACGTTATAACAGGTAACGTTTCGCAGCATAAAACAGCCGCACCCGCAGCAGTTGCAGACTGCACCGATGTTCTCCGGCCCGACTATATTGGGAACCTCATGTATCAAGCCTTCTCTCTCTGCCTTTTCAATAACGGCAAATGCTTCTTCCTTGGTAATCTGGCGGCCTCTTCCCGTACGAATGTAATAGGGCGCAATCGGGCCGAACACCAGGCACATATCTTCAACCGTATGTCCGCAGCCCTGACCATGTTCCCGGTTGCTCAAGCGACACTGGCAATCTGCTACGGCAAAAATCTCATGTTTATCTAAAATATTCATGATCTCCTCATAGGAAGCTCTTCGACTTGACCCGTCAACGGCTGCCTGCACGGGAATGACCCGCATGAGTCCGTGCCCCACAGGTACGTTGGGAGCTACTGTTTCACCCAAATGCTGGGCATGCTCATCAAAATACCGGGTTAGAGGGTATTTTTTCCTATTCTCCCTGTTAAGAACCATCATTTCATATACGCCTGGAATCCAAGGCTGCAGGGCATAGCGGTCGATGCCATCCTTGGTAAAAAACAGGATAATACCATCCATGGCCATTTGGGAGAGCATCTGCTTGACCTGCTCCACCGGTTTGCCACATTTCTCCGCTACCATTTCCACTCTTTGCGGCTTGCCCATCTTCAGGCACAGGGCAACCTCCGCCATTTCCTCAGTCAGGAATGGTTCAATAAGGCGATATTCCAAGCTTTCAGCCGTTAATGCCCCAGGCTGGCCAGTTATCGTCCCGTTGATTTTGTTGGCCAGATCGAGAACCTTTTCTTTAACAAACATTACTTGCTACCTCCCCATATTTATCACTTTCCGTTCCATCTTTTTACTTCGCTGCGCAGCCACCCTCCAATTCCCCCAGCTGGTCTTAGCGAGGATAGGGATGATCTTGAAATATCCCGGTGGACACTCTCCCCTTTTCTTCGAACCTTAATTATTAACAAGTTACTTTATTGCAGGTGATTACGCAAGTCCATATACAAGATTTCTAAGCTCATATTGCATATATTTAACGGTACGTTTGCATGAATTGATGTAACCCAAAAGAATAGCATTTTTTATTAACATGCTACGATATTATTTGCTGAGCTTAAAACAAACGAGTTATTCATGGTTTCAAGGTTTTTTCAGTACCTATGTCCGTTGCGCTTCTCTCTATTATCAGTTTAGGAAATTCCTGCCTGCTTGCATTAGCCAATTAAATAAGATAGTTTATTTAATAAATAACATGATAACAAATGGAGTTGGACATGGAATTCACTAAATATTACTGCTTCAGGCTGGGGGCCCTGACGCGAAGAATCATAAATTACTATAACACCCGTTTCAAAGATTTAGGAATAACTTTGTCCCAGTCATTTGTACTCTTAAGTCTTCTCGAGCAGGATGGCAGCAGTGTTAAAACAATTGCATCGGCTTTGCAGCTTGACAGCCCTGCCGTAACCGGCCTGGTTGATCGCTTAGCCAAACAAGGTCTCGTATCACGCCAGGAGGACCCCAATGATCGGCGCAGTACTCTGGTCTTTCTGACCCAAGAAGGTCAAAAAATCGCTGAAGAAGCTGCGATTCGAGCAAAGGAAATTGACCCGCTTTTGAAGTTATATCTAGCGGAAATGACTTTAGTGGGAATGGAACAAACCATGGAAGATCTGGAGCAAAAGCTGGAGACAGGCGAAACCATTGGAATTATGCAAAATAGGAAAAATTAAGCAATGGAGAAGCTACGACCTCCGATACCTGTCCCGATATTACGATTGTCATGGATCAGAACATCACGGTGAATGCTTCAAAAGATGACCGAACAGGAACAGCCAGGGCTGAATAGTATTGACCCTGCTGTTTAAATTCTCACTATAAGCAGTTTAACAGTTAATAATCACAAGAAACATACCCCTGAATAAGGGCGGTTAATACAGGTTTAACCACTCTCAAAAATTCAAACTCACCTTCAAAGTCTTTGCCCTCAACGACCATTCTGTATTCACAGCACCCCGGGCAGATATTTTTGTCGCAGAAAATCACAGTAAAAGGCTCACTGATTTCTATCTCGAGTTCGAGATTGTCTCTTTCCTCAGGGTCTTCTACATCAAACTCTTTTAGATATCTCCAGCTTCGCAGGCACTCTTTCACTCCATTGCAAACCCTCTCTAGTTTAAACAGTAAATCTACCTCTACCTCAGGCTCATATGTTTCCTCATCTTCTCCTTCAAACTGAATAAGACTAGAAAACTCAAATTTGATCAAAGGTTTGTGAAGTTCGCTGGTATCTACGGTCAGCCGGTCCAAGATAAAGGACTGGTATTCCTTACAACGCCATCATCAATTTCGAATATTGCATCCTGAGGATCATGCCCACACTCCAAATTACTTTTTTCCAAGACTTTCGTTTTGGCGAATACCTACTTGAGCAATAATAAGCATCACATGACATTTTATTCACCCTTTTCTACATTTATTTGAGCTCGAGCTCATTATTATCGTATGGAGAGTTGCCTGGTAATGTTACACTATATTGGCAGATTATAGTAGTTGCGGTAAGAGCCGGGTAAGATTTGAACAAGGGGAACGGTTCTTTAGGTCCATTAACTCTGCAACCTGCTTAAAAATGCGCTGAAAGACCGGATATCGCCCATATCTAGGTTTAGAGCAGCGGCTTTACTGCCGGCTTTCTGGATTTCTTCCACCACCTGCAAAGCATCTTCTTTTTTACTGTGATAGGTGATAATTACATCCAGACCTTTTTGACCGAGCTTAAGCGCAATGTTTTTGCCCAATCCTCGACTTCCGCCCGTGACTAAAGCTATTTTTTGGCTCATAGTTCATCTCTCCTTATAAATCATTCATACCTGCAGCAGAAACGAAAAAACGCACTCTCCAACCAGATAGGTTGGAAAGTGCGTTGGCTAACGTGAACGCTTACGTGATAATTATTTATCGTTATTCTATGTTATTTTATGTTTTAACTCAATAACCGAAATCGAATTTTGATTTAGTGGAAGCGGGGCCTGTATATAGCTAGCTGAGCTGACAGCCAGCGATTTATCATTAGGTATAAAACGTTTGGGGTACATTAAATACCCGTTATGAAACATTTTTAAGTTTTACAATCATGTTAATTAGGCAAATCTTTTACCCTTTTAGCCGGTACTCCTGCATAAACTCCATTGGGCTCACAGTCGTTTATAACTACTGCTCCTGCAGCAATTATACATCCCTTGCCTATAGTGACTCCTGGCAATATGGTAACCCTCGAACCAATCCAACATCCATCTTCAACAGTAATAGGTTTTCTATCAACCTGCCTTGCCCTTTGTTTGCTATCCCCTATTACATGGCTGGTAGTTGTAAACATAACTTGCATACCAATGCCGCATCTTTCCCCAATCACCACAGGTTCTCCATTGACAAATATACAGTAACGATTTACCCATGTTCCTTTTCCTATTTGAACTTTATTTGTATAAAAGAAACACCCTGGGCCAATATCTACTTTACTTGCAATCTGCATACCTAACAACTTTAATAAAGTTCTTCGTATATTACGCGGAACAAGAATTGAAGCCAAAACTCCGTTTACTATCATATCCCAGAAATAAGGAGTAATACGAGGACGCAATTCCTGTAATATACGCATACTGACCCCCTGTTTTTGCTATAGCTTCCAGAGCCTCAATACACTCTCTGTCACTCGGCCGTTTGGACGTTTAGGTTCGGCATCTGCTCTATCTTTGTAATTCTATTTAGTTAAAATTTCGACTTATTTTTCAGTGAATCCTACATTTCGTGCTTATTATAAAACGGCTCAAACTTTACCACATTTCCTGACACCAGACTGATATTAGGGATGACACAGAGGGACCGTCCCTTTGTGTGCTTTTGTGTGCTCTTGTGTGCTAGTTCTTTATTATGCAATATATGGTACATTTTGGTTTTGTTAACGTCAATCAAAAATTAGGCCATTTGCTGGTCGGAAATTAGGCCACTTGTGCAAAAAAATTAATCAGTGGTTTGCTTGGCGAGTGTCTGCTTAAAACGATAGCTTTCGCCATTGATGTTTAGGATATGGGCTTTGTGGGTGAGCCTATCCAGCAATGCTGCCGTCAACTGTGCGTCTAGCAACACCTCCGTCCACTTTGGAAATTCGAGATTAGTTGTGATAATCAGGCTGCCCCTTTCGTGCCG
>JAKPGY010000251.1 GCA_029550685.1 Bacillota bacterium | reverse complement strand
TTCTTCCAGAATGCGAGTGGCTTCCCGCTGAAATTCTGCCAAATCCACAGGTGTATTATAGTTATAAGCAATAAAGGTAGCCGCAGGAGAAAGGTCGTTAAGAATAGCTTTTCTGCTCCCCATTTTATTCCAGGCATTTCTTTTTCCAACTGATACTTAAACTCAGGATCTGGATTTTCACACATTTGCGCCGCAACACCTGTCATTCCAGTACCGCAGAAGCCGTCAAATACAATGTCACCCGGCTCCGTATAATGGAGAATATAGCGCATTATTGCTTTATATGGCACTTTCGTATGATAGCTATGAGCATTGTAAATCGGATCATTTTTCCCTTCGCTTACGTCGGCAGCAAAAGGTTCCCTATGATAATCGTCAGTCGCTTCGTCATAAGGTTTGCCATGTGCTTTTATAAAATCCTCAATAAACGGGTTAGGGCATGCTGTATAGTAAGGAGGATTGGATAAAGCAATAATATCCTCGTCCTTGCCTATAGGAAAGCCCTCAATATGACGTACTTTATCAATATCTTCTTTCGTCAGTTTCATACCGGTTTCTCCTTATCTTTTTACAATAATGCGCAGTTTCTCTTTATCTTTGCCCCTAGTATAGCTATCCAGCAGATCTTTCAGTTTGCGCTGGAAGGTTTCAATATCGCACGGCCCAAGTGCGCCGAGCTTATCAATTAAGTCTTCGGCCGCAATGGTAACAGGTTCAAAACCTTGCAGCAGATCTTCAATAGCTGTTATAAAGAACTGGTCAATCTTTTCCGGCAAGGTCTTTACTTTAATAAATTCATCAATAACCTTGCGCTGTTCCGGACTAAGAAATTGCTTCTGCTCTTCAAGGGTTGGGTCTGTAACCGTATTAAATAAGGTATTTGTCCATTCGGCAAGCAGATTATCAATCCGGTCTTCAATCTCGTCCAGCTTGCCTTTCACCGGGACACCGGCTTCTCCTATGAGAAAATTGCATTTCGTGCAGAAATGGTTGGTCTTCAGCATATCCGGAGTAAGCTCATAGCA
>JAKPGY010000168.1 GCA_029550685.1 Bacillota bacterium | reverse complement strand
ACTGTTATATTTTCCATATAATAGTCCCACGGTAATTTCCGCTGCCCATACAAGGGCCCGGCATTCTTGCCTGACCAATATATTAAATTGAAGAAATTATAACATCATTTCCGGCCTTCTGCAAGGAAAAGATGGACTTTTTGTTCAGCTAAATAATGATAAAAGTAGGTTCGTAAAACACGAACCATCGCATATATTGTCTAAACATGTTGAAATGAATATGCTATAGTGATGCTGGTATCTGTACATTGCCTGGACTAAGCAGAGAACTTGTTAGGGAGGTAGCACTATGAACACTAGGAGTCAAAGTATTATGCAGGGACCGGAAGGGGCTACTGTACGGGCCCTTTACAAATCGGGAGGTTACAGTGATGCCGAGTTAGAAAAACCGCTGATTGGGGTAGTGAGCTCTTTCAGCGATATTTGTCCTGGTCATACCATTCTCCGCCAACTGGTTCAACGAGTAAAACAGGGTATTTACGAAGCAGGAGGAACACCACTGGAATTTGGAACCATTGGATGCTGCGATGGCATAGCCAATGGACATGAGGGTATGAAATACGTTCTGCCCAGCCGAGATGTAATAGCTAATGATGTAGAAATCATGGTACAGGCTCATCAGCTAGATGGCATAGTCCTTCTGGGATCCTGTGACAAAATAGTTCCAGGCATGATTATGGCAGCCTTGCGCCTGAACCTGCCTGCTATTTTTATAAATGGGGGACCTGCTCTGCCTGGGCATATGAAAGAAGGTAATCCCTATGGGGGAGAATTTTTAGATCATTCAGCAATTGGTGAATCAGTTGGAGCGCTAAAATCTGGTAAAATTTCTCCGGAGAAATTTGCCTGGATAGAAAACAATGCTATTCCCACCATTGGTTCCTGTGCCATGTTAGGAACAGCCAATACCATGTGCTGTCTAGCCGAAGCAATGGGTATGTCTCTGCCGGAGTGTGCGGCTATTCCTGCAGTATATTCCCGGCGCCAAAGCATTGCCTTTGAGACCGGACAGGCTATAATGAATCTGATTCGTCAGGATATTCGTCCCGGGGATATCATTACTAAAAAGAGTTTACTAAACGCTATCCGAGTTAATTCTGCTATCGGGGGATCTACCAATGCAGTATTGCATATACTGGCCATAGCTTACCAGGCGGGGGTTGATTTGGATATATTCGAATTCGGCCGGGTCAGCATGGAGATTCCTCATCTGATCTCCATGATGCCTGCCGGAATCTACAGTCTGGTGGACTTTTATGAAGCCGGAGGGGTACAGGCAATTATGGAGGAACTGGGTGATTATATAAATGGTGATTGTATGACCTGTAATGGTAAGACCGTAGCAGAAAATCTTAGCCCGGTTGTAAACCGCAATAAGGATGTTATCAGGTCATTAAACAATCCGGTCCACAAGTATGGGGGCATAGCTATCTTAAAGGGCAACCTGGCCCCAGAAGGGGCAGTTACCAAGCCGGCGGCAATTCCTGCTGAGGCTCACCAGTTTACAGGGCCTGCCAAGATTTACGAGGGCGAACAGGAAGCCCTGCAAGGTATCAGAGCTGGTGAAATTAAAGGCGGAGAAGTGATAGTTATACGCAACGAAGGCCCTAAAGGCAGTCCCGGCATGCCGGAAATGTGGAGAGCTATGAAAACACTGGTGGGCATGGGATTGGGAGCAAAAGTTTGCCTGATTACGGACGGACGCTTTTCTGGGTCTAACAATGGTTGTTTTGTAGGCCATATCTGCCCCGAGGCGTTTGATGACGGTCCTATTGCCTATTTACAAGACGGCGACATGATTCATGTGGACGTTATTAAAGGGAGAATTGAAGTTTTGGATGTGAACCTGGAAGCCAGGAGAAAAGAAATCAAGCCTCCCCAATATAGCCCGGTTCAGGGCAGCCTTTATCAGTATCGCAAAAACGCAGTCAGTGCTTCACATGGTGCTTTCATTCCCACTAGGGACTAATTAAAATAATTTATCCAGGGACGCTCTTTAAGAGCGTTCCTGGTTCTATGAATGTTTACTTGTTACTTTTAATCGTAACCCCTCTCCCGATCAAGAGCTTCGTCACGTATTTCCAATCTCATCCGGTTCAGTGCTTCTTCCCGGCGTTCATTTTTTTCCTGTAAAGCTTTCTTTGTCTTGGGATTATCGGTTTCCTCTATCATTTCCTCAGCCAACTCCATATTACGTATGGTGTGGTCAATGTTGAACTGTATTCTCTCTACATTATCGCTGCGATCATCAGGATTATGCTTCATGGCGTTTCTCCTTTCAAGAAGTATCATTGTCCATATTTTTTGAATTTGTTAGTTTATTATTCAGCCTTACTACAAAGAAAAACCGTTTGGAACCAGTTGCTCAGGAGCAAACTAAAGAAAAAACGGGAGGTAAGCAATATGAATTCTGAAACCCTGTTAAGCGAAGCCCTAGGATATCTAGAGGAATTGGAGCGGGTGTTTGCCGATTTGGCTAGTCGAAGTGAGCATCAAGTACAGCGCAGTGACTATATAAACTTCCAGGGACAAATACAGGAAATACAAAGAAAGCTCAGTCAGGATTTAGATAATATTGATGATACCGAGACTTTTACTATGTCATTGGACCGATGGTAAAAACAGGGTAAAGCCTTATGATTGCCTGTATTAAATCAGTCTACGAGTATACTAATACAAACACTTTTATTTAGTTAATCACCGCTAACTATACACTTCCCAGAGACTTACCAGGCTTTGCGGTCTGGAAATTCCACCTGCCTATTTTCCTAATAATTAATTTATTTGCTCGTGTGGACTTCTTTTCAACTATTCTCAAAATGTTGACTATTAATATCCGATGTTAACACCTTATTTAGCTGAATTTTTTTATAATAAAGGGCAACGCAGCAGTTGTTTTTATCCGATTGGAGTGTTAATAGATGACAACTTCTCTAAAAGTAGTTATCACTGATTATGAATATGAGACCTTGCGTTGGGAAGAAGAAGCCATAGCCCAGGTGGGGGCGGAGTTTGTCAGGTGTCAGTGTCAAACTGAGCAGGAGTTAATAGAAGCGGCCAGAGATGCTGACGCGTTGCTGGTCCAGTATGCTCATATAACTAGTCGCGTAATGGACCATATGCAAAGGTGTCGGGCCATAGTACGGTACGGTGTGGGACTTGACTGTATCGACCTAGAGGCTGCTACAAAACATGGAATAATGGTAGCCAACATTCCTGACTACGGTCTTGAGGATATAGCAGACCATGCCATAGCTCTAATGTTAACTAGTGCTCGCAAAATAACACAGCTTAATGAGTATATTCACCAAGGACAATGGGATTATAAATTGGCCAAACCATTGTTTCGCTTACGGGGCAAGACTTTAGGACTGGTGGGTTTTGGCCGGATCGCACGTATGGTAGCCAGTAAAGCTAAAGCCTTCGGTATGCAGGTGATAGCCTATGATCCCTACGTTGATACCAAAGTTGCTGAATCAAACCAGGTTAAGCTGGTGGATTGGGAAACGGTATTAAGTTCGGCTGATATCTTGTCTCTTCATATACCGGTCACCGAACAAACAGTGCATTTAATAAATGCTAAAGCTTTAGCCAAGATGAAAAATAATTGTCTTCTGGTAAATACTGCTAGGGGAGCTTTGGTGGATGAGGATGCCTTGATTCAAGCCCTGCGAACTGATAAAATTGCCGGGGCCGCTCTTGATGTAAGTGAAAAAGAACCTATTGATCCCGACAATGAATTGCTGACTTTACCAAATGTGATAATCACGCCTCATTCGGCCTGGTATACTGAAGAAGCGCAAGAAAGCTTGCAGCAACAGGCTGCCCAAGAAATTGTCCGGGTATTAAGAGGAGAAAGACCATTGAATTTAGCTAATCCTGCTGTACTGACAAATATGTAGGAAGGAATGATTAGAGTGGGAAATGTACTAAGGGTTCATGCAAATGACAACGTAGTAATTGCTGCCAGTTCTCTTAAAAAGGGAGCCATTATCGAAGATCAAAATCAAAAAATCACCCTGTTGAGTGACATTCCTATGGGGCATAAAATTGCTACCTGCGATATCAAAGCCGGGGAAAATGTTATTCGCTATGGCAATCCCATCGGCCATGCTGTTGAGGATATTCCCCAAGGGCAGTATGTTCATACTCATAATATCAAGACAAATTTATCGGATATTATTGAATATCACTACCAGCCTAACTTCAATCCAATCGAAGTTAAAGGCGATATGCCCACCTTCGAAGGTTATCGCCGTCCAGACGGACGGGTTGGAATTCGTAATGAAATATGGGTTATACCAACGGTGTTTTGTGCCAACGGTCCTGTGCAGAAAATAGTAGAGCTGGCTAATCAAAAATATCCCCGCACCGAAAACTTTGATGGATTTTATGCCTTGACCCATCCTAATGGCTGCAGTCAGATGGACCAGGATTTACTAAATACCCAGAGAATACTGGCTAACCTGGCCAAACATCCCAATGCCGGCGGAGTGCTGCTGGTAAGTTTAGGTTGTGAGGTCAATAATTTGGATGCTTTTCTGCCCGTACTCGGTAAGTTCGACTCGCAAAGGATAAAATCCATGATCTGCCAGGAAGAAGAAGACGAAATAGTCACAGGAATGGGCCTAATCGATGAGCTTTATGCCTATGCTGCATCCTTCAAACGGGAAACAAGGCCGTTATCAGATTTGATTTTAGCAGTAAACTGCGGGGGGTCAGACGGTTTTTCCGGTATCACTGCTAATGCAGTTGTGGGCAGAGTGACTGATATTATTACTGGTTTTGAAGGTACGGTCATAATGACCGAAGTACCTGAAATGTTCGGAGCTGAGCATATTCTAATGAACCGGGCTGCCAATGAAGAAGTTTTTAGAAAATTAGTGGATATGATAAATGATTATAAACAATATTTTAAAAAATACGATCAGGTTATCTATGATAATCCAACGCAGGGAAATAAAGCGGGTGGTATTTCAACACTGGAAGAAAAATCTCTGGGTTGCACCCAAAAAGGTGGCCAGGCTATCGTAACCGATGTGCTTAAATATGGCGAGACCATTAAGGCAAAAGGTTTCAATTTAATAAGCGGCCCCGGAAATGATTTAGTGGGAATAACCAATCAAGAAGCTGCCGGAGCAGTTGTGACAGTATTTACAACTGGAAGGGGAACCCCGGCGGGATTTGCAGTACCCCTGATTAGAGTGGGATCAAATAATGCCGTTTCTAACCGTAAAAATAATTGGATCGATTATAATGCTGGTGCTCTTCTGGAGGGTAAAGATTTGGACCAGG
Source organism: Bacillota bacterium (assembly GCA_029550685.1). Lineage (GTDB taxonomy): Bacteria > Bacillota > Syntrophomonadia > Syntrophomonadales > Syntrophomonadaceae > DTU018. The sequence goes on along the minus strand of JAKPGY010000168.1, from coordinate 24,867 downwards.
CTGCTCAGGAGCTGCTGGCATTAATATTGGATGTTGCCAGTGGCAAAAAACAGTCGTTAGCTGAGGCCAATGGATACCGGCAAATTGGTATGCTAAGAGACGGTGTGACCAACTAAGACTGGATTTATTACAAGTTAATTAAAGGTTTGGCCGGGAGTCTTACCCGGCCAAACCTTGTTTATGCCAGCAGGAGTTAAGTAATGAGGAGAGCAGCAGATGCCTGGAATTTTAATTAAGAGAATACCTTACCGATATCTGGTGGTATCATTTCTTTTTCTAATCTGGATTGCAGTATATCTGCAGAGGGTAAATATCGGCATATTAATAGTGGATGAACGGTTTCTGTCTGATCTTGGGCTCATTGGTCAATCAGCCCAACAGGGTTTATTAATGACTTTGTTTTTGATCCCTTATGCTTTTAGCAATGTGATCGGTGCACCTATTGGGGATCTATTAGGACCTCGCAAGGCCATGTTACTTGGTTTACTGATTGCTGCTTTAGCCATGTTTATGGGAGCCCTGGCAGCAAGTTTTGCAGTAATGCTGTCATCCAGAGTAATACTGGGAATTGGACAGGGCATACACTATCCGACCCAGAGCATTATTGTCAACAACTGGTTCCCAGTAGAGGAACGCGGCAAAGCTAATGCCGTTTATGGTGTGGGGTGTATAGGACCATTACTGGCGGTGCCACTATTTACTTATTTAATTTCCCATTGCGGTTGGGAATATATTCTTTATCTCAGCGGTGGATTAGGACTGATTGTCTTAATACCCCTGGCTAACAAAATGGTAACTGATTATCCCCACCAAAACACCTTCATTACCAAAAATGAACAACATTATTTACAAGAGTCGGTGCCGCGTTCATCCAATAAGTCACTTCTGGCTGGGGGCATGAAGGACATTAAACCGATTCTTAAGTCAACACAATTTTGGCTTATTACTGTAGCATACAGTGCCTATTTATCTATTTGGTGGGGGATAGCCACCTGGGTGCCCCAGTATCTGAACATAGCCCGGGGATTTTCCCTGGAATCTTTAGGATGGGTAGCCTCTATTCCCTATGGAGCAGCCGCTTTGGGAGTAGCCTTTGGTGGGGTTATGTCTGACAAGCTGTCTAGAAGATCAGTGTTCGGTGTAGTTGGCCTGGCCGGAGCTTCCCTTTGCATTTTGCTGTCAGCTGTGGTACCGTCCAATGCTTTATCAGCTGCATTGGTAGTGTCAGCACCGGTGTTTAATCAAATGCTCTATGCTCCCTTGTGGACCATTGTCCAGTCCACTTTTCCTTCGCACCTGATGGGAACTGGCACTGGTTTGGTGAATGGAATTGCTAATCTAGTTTCTGCATTAGCTCCGGTTATAATAGGTCTGCTGATACAGTTAAGCGGCAGCTATGGAATAGGGCTAATGTATTTGACCGCTTTCGGTCTTCTGGGATCTCTTTGTAGTTTACTTATGATGCGTCAAGGGGTTTAATAAATACCAATATAATGTATATATGACAAATAATGATTGGTGTATAAATAATATTGTCGGAATTGATATTAATTTTAGTTAAGTGCTATAATTAGATACAGTCATATCATAATATGTTGCGATGTAAACACTATATTATTTAAAAAGCAAGGAGTAACCATGGAAGATGTTCAACGCACTGTGGCCAACAGAATAAAAACTTTTCGCAAAAAGGCTGGAATGTCCCAGACTGAATTGGCGGCCAAATGCAACGTTAGTAAAAGTATGATCAGTAAAATAGAAAGCAATAAGGCCACCGTTCACCTGGACATGCTTATGAATATCGCCAAGGCTTTAGGAATCAATTTTTTTGACTTACTGGAGCAGAATTCTTTGGTAACAAAACGTCGAGCTACTATTGTCCGCGAAAGAGAGCGGAAGCATCTGGTTACCGGCGTACCCGGAAAGTCTGGTTATACCTATTACCGCATGGCTGGTTCCACAGATATTGATACCTTTTTACTGGTTATTGGCAAGGAATCCATAGCCATGAAGCGGTTTGTATCTCACAATGGCCATGAATTCATCTATGTGGTGGAAGGATCAGTGCGTTTACAATTCCGTGATGAAGAATATACCCTATATGAAGGCGATACTGCCTTTTTTCAAGGTTCCCAGGAACATACCATTATCCCGGCATCAGGTGATTCGGCGCAATTGATTTTGATCTTTTTTCATTGGTAAAGCTAAAAGGTATAATTCGCTAGATAGCTATTTCAAGTGTTTATCATTTAACTTAATATTCACTTTCCGCACATATAGTTTAACTACCAGCAGTTTTGGAAACAAAATTGCTGTCAACTCCCCATAGCAGCTTCATTTATCCCTTCTACATAACCTTCAACCCTTGAACCGTCAGATCTTCGATAACTGTTAGAACTGACCAGCCCAATTACATAAGGCGTGACATGACAATTCAATAAGAGGCAAAAGAGCATTGGCCATTCACACAAGTTGAAAAATGAGCAACACGGTATACTCATATGACCATTTAGCAACTACATCCATAGACCATCAATTCTTTTACCGTTATGCTTAATAATAAAGGATTAGTGAAATAATTTTGTCTATTCTGAGCGAATTATATCGAATATGATTGCAAAGGAAGATAGCTAGTATGAGTTACAAGACATTGGATTACACCATAAATGGTAAGATCGCATTGATTACCATTAATCGTCCTGAAGTATTGAATGCTTTGAATGGACATGTATTTTCCGAACTCAAATCGGCTTTTGAACAAGCTCAAACCGACCCTGCTGTTAGAGCCATTATTCTTACCGGTAAAGGTGAGAAAGCTTTTGCAGCTGGATCGGATATCAAGGAGTTTGCCGACTGCAGTTTTTATGAAGCACGGCAGATTTCCATCAGGAATAATGCTGCTCAGCAGGTTATCGCAAATTGTCCTAAACCAACTATTGCTGCCTTAAACGGCTACACTCTCGGTGGTGGACTAGAGGTTGCCATGTGCTGTGATATAAGAATTGCTTCAGAAAATGCTAAGCTGGGGCAACCGGAAATCGGCCTGGGTTTTATCCCGGGAGGGGGAGGAACCCAAAGGCTCCCTCGCCTTATTGGAGTAGCTAAAGCGAAAGAACTCATATTCAGCGGAAAAATAATTACAGCTCAGGAAGCTTTGACCATCGGGTTAGTCAATAAGGTGGTTCCACTTACCGAATTGATTCCGGAGTCAATTGCTATGGCAGAAAGCTTTATTAAACATTCCAGTGTAATCCTGGAGTTTGCCAAAAATGCAATAGATACTGGGATACAGTTGGATCTTAATTCCGGTTTGCAATTGGAAATCGGACTATGGGCAGAAAGCTTTGCCACTGAGGATCACCATGAAGGCATAGCCGCTTTTATTGAAAAGCGCAAACCGGAGTTTAAAGGTAAATAGGACAAGGAGGTAAAAAACATGTTCGGCATTAAGAACATAGCAGTATTAGGTGCAGGAGCAATGGGCAATGGTATAGCCCAGGTCAGTGCTCAGGCAGGCTACCAAGTGGTTATGCAGGACATAACTGAAGAGGCACTGCAAAAAGGCATGAACACTATCAAGAACAGTCTTTCTAAACTGGCTAGCAAGGGGAAGATCGCAGCAGAAGAAGTAGATGTAATTCTATCCCGCATTTCTACTACCTTGAGTCTGGAAGATGCAGCAAAAGATGCGGACCTGGTAATTGAAGCTATACCTGAAGTATTGGAACTGAAATTGGAAACGTTCAAGCGTTTGGATGCGGTATGTAAACCAGAAGCAATATTTGGTTCCAATACTTCTACTTTACCAATCACAATTCTGGCATCAGCAACTCAACGTCCTCAACAGGTTTGCGGCATTCACTTTATGAACCCGGTACCTGTAATGCCGGGGGTTGAGCTGATTAGAGGTCGGTTAACTTCAGATGAAGTAATGGATGCGGCTGTCAAATATGTGGAGTCAATCGGCCGTCAAGCTTGCTTAGCTGTTGATTATGCCGGATTTATTGTCAGCCGGTTGCTGGATGTGGTGCAAAACGAAGCTTGCAAGCTGGTTATGGAAGGCAATAAGCCTGAAGAAATTGACAAAGCCATGAAACTTTGCGCTAATTGGCCCATCGGACCATGTGCTCTCATGGACCTGGTTGGCTTAGATATTGTTGAACATGGCCTAGGAACCCTGGAAAACGACTTGGGACCTGCATACAAAGCTGCGCCGTTGCTACGGCAAATGGTAAGGGCAGGTGAACTGGGCAGAAAAACTGGTAAAGGTTTCTACACTTACAACAAGTAGCATCGACATAGGAGAATTTTCAGGAGAATTGTAGGGAGGGTTTTATTCATGAGTAGTAGCAATGACTATGTCATAATCAGTGGTGTACGCACTCCTTTTGGCCGTTTCGGCGGTTCTCTAAAGGATGTCAACGTAATTGACCTAGGCGCTGAAGTTATGAAAGAGGCCATAAAGAGAGCCGGCCTCACACCTGAACAAATCGATGAAGTATGGTGGGGATGTGGAGATACCTCTAATACCGACGATGTATTTACCCCCGTCGTTGGCAGACAGAGCTTGCTGGAAGCTGGCCTGCCCCCCGAAACTCCTTGCTGCACTTTTGATAAGGCTTGCGTATCCGGTTCATCGGCAATTCTCTATGCAATCCGTGCCTTAAAAGCAGGAGATGCCCAGATAGTATTGTGCGGTGGTGCAACTCATTTTTCATCCGTACCTTATCTACTGCGCGACATCAGATTTAAGGGCAGCAAGATAGGGGCTCTCAAACTGTTCGATCCACTGTCACCTCTGGGATATGTAAGATACAATCCGGTATCAGTAGATTCAGGTGAAGTAGCGGTTGAATATGGAATTAGCCGCGAAGAGCAGGATCAATGGGCACTGCGCAGCCACCAAAAATATGGTGAAGCTTGGAAAGCTGGTAAATTCAAAGAAGAAATTAAACCCTGGGAATTAAAACAAAAAGACGGCAGTGTAAAACTCCTGGATATAGATGAACAGTACAGACCAGAAACTACTTTGGAAAAACTGGCCAAACTGCCTACCATTTTCAATAACGTTGGCGGTATAACGGCTGGAAACGCACCGGGATTAAACGACGGAGCGGTAGCAATGGTAGTAACCACTCGCAAAAAAGCTGAAGAATTAGGTGTAAAACCTTTGGCGACAGTAGTCAATGCGGTTACGACCGGTGCCAATCCCCGCAAACTACCGATCGCACCAGCTGTAGCTATAAAGAAATGTCTGAGTGAAGTTAATATGACTATTGATGATATGGATATAGTTGAAATTAACGAAGCCTTTGCTTGTGTTCCGCTGGTAAGCGCCAAGATACTTGCAGATATGGATGAAACCAAATACCAGCAGATCAAAGAGAAGATGAATGTTAACGGCAGTGCCATCTCCACAGGTCATGCTAACTGCGCCAGCGGTGCCAGAATCGTACTGACCATGATACATGAATTGAAGCGTCGCGGCGGAGGATATGGTGTTATGGGCATCTGCGGAGGCTTAACCCAGGGAGATTCAATCCTAATAAAAGTTGAGGCTTAATTATTAAGTAACCAAATTTAGGAGTAGGCCGGGATCAAAGCATCGAAAGCAGCATTAACAAATCTATTGGCAGCACATTTGTAACACTGAATACAGTAACCTCGGCCTATATTCCTAAATAGATCATTCAGAATTTTTAAAATAACAGGTCCCTGGGAGGAGGGGAATCATGACCAAATTATCAGCCAAAGATGCAATCAAAAAAATACAAGCAGAATACTATGAAGAGGCTAACCGAGCTCACGAAGAGGGTAAGCTGGTAGCTTGGGTTACCTCTATTGCCCCCCGCGAATTCCTGGAGGCAATGGATATTGTTACTGTTTATCCCGAGAATCATGCTGCAGCCATTGCGGCTAAAAAGGGATCTATGGAGATGATAGATATTGCGGAGAGCATGGGTTATTCTGCCGATATTTGCTCCTATGCTCGAGTTAATCTGGGCTATGTAGAAAAAGGTGATTCTGCTGCTGGTAAAGTGCCCTATCCCGATTTACTGTTCTGCTGCAACAATATCTGTGACACGGTTACCAAGTGGTATGAAATCCTGGCCAGACGTTTGAATGTACCCTTGATTATGATCGACCTGCCCTTTGGATTTACCCCACAACCAACGGAACATCAACTGGAATATGTGGTAGGTCAGTTTGAAAATGCCATCAGCCAATTGGAAGCTATCTGCAGGAAACCCTTTAACTACAGCCGGTTTGAAGAATCTATGCATCTTTCCAATCAAGCTGCTCTGCTCTGGAAAGAAAGCATGGAATTTGGGAAGAAAAAACCATGTCCGTTCAACGGATTGGATTTCTTTAACTATATGGCGCAGATCGTCTGTTCGCGGGGTAATGAAAAAGCGGTGGAATTTTTTACCCTGCTGCGTGATGAATTAGGCGAAAAGGTTGCCCGGGGTGAGGGCTACCTGGCCGAAGAGAAATACCGTATTCTATGGGACGGTATACCGCTATGGTATAATCTCCGTCTTATGAATAACACCTTTAAGGAGAATAATGCGGTTATGGTGGGTTCCACCTATCCTGATAACTGGGCGGTCACTTACGATACTACCGACTTAAAGAGTATGGCTAAAGCTTATATGGGTAACTTCTCTAACCGTGAGTTCACCTTCCGCTTCCACAATATGCTGAGGATGGTGAGAGACTACTCAATTGACGGCGTGGTAATGCATTGCAACCGCAGCTGTAAAAATCAAGATTTTGCTCAATATGCATTGGCTCGGGAGATAACCAAGGTTACCGGTGTGCCAGTAACCATTGTTGATGGCGACCAGGATGATCCGCGGGCATTTTCCGAGGCACAGTATGTAACCCGGATACAAGCTCTTTTTGAGACCATTGAACGAAGCCGCAATTGAGTACTAGGGGGTGAAAACGTTGTCTCGCATTGAAGAAATTCTAAAAGAAATGGAATATATTGCTCATCATCCGGCCCAAATGGTTATGAAATGGAAATCAGAAACTGGCAAAAAAGCTGTGGGTATTGCACCCATTCACTGTGCAGAAGAAGTTGTTCACGCTGCTGGTATGCTGCCAGTCGGAATCTGGGGAGGACAAACTACCTTAACCCGGGCCAGTGAATATGTACAGGCTTTTTGCTGCTCCATTGCCAAAGCGATAATGGAGTTGTCTGCCGCCGGCGCTTATAAACATTTGGATGCCATTGTCTTCCCTGAGACCTGTGATACTCTGCGGGTTATACCTTTAATGATGAGAATTGCTGATCCTCTTACTCCGGTGATCGGATTAGTTCTGCCTGACAATCGAAAAATTCCAGCGGGTATAGAATATACCGCCAATGAGTATCGCAATATTGCCAAACGACTGGAGGAGATTACCGGAAATATGGTAACCGATTCCTCCTTGCACGCTAGTATTGAACTGTATAACAAACATCATGCTGCCATGATGAGGTTTTTCGATGTGGCTGCTGAACATGCCGACATAATTAACCCCTACTGGCGGCATCAAGTAGTAAAATCATCCTTCTTTATATTAAAAGAAAAACATTTAGCTCTGGTGGAAGAGTTGACAGCCGAATTATCAGCACTCCCGGTTAATAAGGGAAAAGGCCCTCGTGTTGTAGTTACCGGTATTATGACTGAACCTGATAACCTGTTGCATCTTTTGGGTGAATTTGGATATACCATTGTGGCTGACGATCTGGCTCAGAGTTCCCGGCAGTTTAGAACCCACACTCCGGATGATACTGATCCCTTTATTCGTTTAGGCAAACGGTTTGCCGCCTTTGAAGGATGTTCCTGTGTGTGTGATCCTGATAAACTCCGGGGCAAAATCCTTATTGACATGGTTAATAGGCAGCAAGCTGACGGGGTAGTAGTGCTTATTCTTAAGTTCTGTGATCCCGAGGAATATGATTATCCATTTATCAAACAAGATTTGGAAGCTGCAGGAATACCTCATCTCTATTTAGAGATCGAGCAGCAAATGGATTCAGTGGAACAACTCAGAACTCGTTTGCAGGCATTTTCCGAAATGTTGATGGATAGATAAGGGAGGATACCTGGGTGTTAACTATGGGAGTCGACATCGGTTCGGCTTCATCAAAAGTGGTCATTCTCAAAGACGGGAAAGACATCTTGGCTGGAGTAGTTGTTCCAGTAGGAACTGGTACTTCCGGGCCAACCCGAGCCTTGCAGCAGGCCTTAGAAATGGCTAAGGTATCCAAAAGCGATATTAGCAAGGTAGTGGTAACCGGTTATGGAAGAATGACCTTTAAGGAAGCCGACGAGCAGGTTAGCGAAATCACCTGTCATGCCAAGGGTGTTCACCATCTGGTACCATCCGCTCGCACCATAATTGATATTGGTGGACAGGATGCCAAAGTAATCAAGTTGGATGAACATGGATATGTAACTAATTTTGTTATGAATGAAAAATGTGCAGCGGGAACCGGACGCTTTTTGGAAGTAATGGCACGTGTTCTTGAGGTATCAGTTAGTGATCTTCAAGAATTGGGTGATCAAGCTGAAAATATAGTTCCTATAAGCAGTACTTGTACGGTTTTTGCTGAGTCAGAGGTAATATCCCAACTAGCTGCAGGTCAGAAAAGCGCAGATGTAGTGGCTGGTATTCACCAGTCAGTAGCCCGTAGAGTTGCCGGATTAGCTGGAAGGGTTGGGCTTACTCCGGACGTGGTCATGACCGGGGGAGTAGCCCAAAACGGCGGCGTGGTTAAAGCCCTGGAAAGAGAGCTTAAAGTGCCTATTGTAGTGGCGCCAAAATCTCAATTGACCGGTGCTATCGGTGCAGCTTTGATAGCATACGAAAAAATTTCGAAAAGGTAGTACCAAGTTGAAGCTTTTTCAATAGATTTGGAATTGTTGAATAATACGGAACAACATCACAAGGAAACAAGGTTTGGTAACAAAAAACCTCAAGTAAAGGCTATGGTTTCTAATACATCCCTGGCAATATGTACCGGTGGTACAACATCTACAGCCTTGATAAAATTGCACTTGGCAAAGGAGGTAGTTACTCAGTTATTGTGGTGGACCATTTTTACACTAGTTATCCAGGTCATCGGTAATTAATGGAGGGAGGATCTTTATGAAAGGCAAGCACTTAAAAGTATTGGCACTAGTTCTAGCAATGTTGTTCACGGTAGCAGCTGTTGGTTGCGGCGGTTCATCTGAATCTGGTGATAAATCCAGTGATGGTGGCGATAAAAAGCCTATTGTAATCCGCATCGGTACCACTGTTACCCCGACCCACTCCTATTCAGTTGTAGCTAAAGACTTTGAAAAGGAAGTTGAAGAAAAGACCAACGGCGCTATTGACATTCAATACCTGGGTGGCGGCGTGCTGGGCGGAGAGCGCCAGATGGTAGAAGCCATTCAGCGCGGAGACCTGGAAATGACTTGGACCTCTGATATTGGTTTAGCAGCAGTTTATCCCGAATTGGGATTTGTGAATCTGCCTTACCTTTTCCCGACCTACGAAGATGTTGACAGAGACTATATCAACGGTTGGGTAGCAGAATATATGACTAAATTCTGCGATGAAAAAGGCATCAAGATTCTGGGTTATGGTGAAAACGATTTCCGTGCAGTTACCAACTCCAAGCACCCCATTACCAAAGGTAGTGATTTCAAAGGCCTGAAATTGCGTGTACCGGAAACTCCCATGTATGTTGATTTCTATGAATCCCTGGGGGTAGCCTGCACTCCTATGGCCATCACCGAAGTACCCACTGCTCTGCAGCAGAAAACCGTTGACGGTCAGGACAATGGTGCTATCATGACCTACGATTATGGTCTGTACAAATTCCAAAAATACGCTACCAGAGCTAATCAGATTTACAGCGGTATGCAGATGTGCATGGGAACTGTAACCTGGGACAAGCTGACTCCCGAGCAGCAGCAGATTATAGCTGAAGCCAGCAAGAAAGCTGCTGCAGCCCAAGTTAAACTGCAGCGGGAAAATGCCGAAAAACAGTGGAAAGAAATGGCAGACGCCGGTATGGAAGTAATCGAGATTACTCCCGAATTGGAAGCCGATTTCAAAGCCATTGCTGAGCGGATGTACAAAGATCCTAAATATTCCGAGCTATACGGCGAGGAAATTATGGCTAAGATTCAAGAAGTGAAAGGCATTAAATAATCTTGGTTCTTGAAAGAAAATAACCGACTTTTCTCCATTGCCAGTAAGGGTACACGGGGGCACGTGTGGCCCCTGGTACCCTTACGCTCATTTTACCCAAGAAAAGAGGTGTTGACATGAATGCTTTAGAGCGTTTTGAGAACCTGCTGGCCAGAATAGAGTATTGCATAACAGTACCTATTTTTTTAATCATGCTAACCGTTATGATATTGCAGGTGTTTTTCCGTTATGTGCTGGCGATGCCGCTGTCCTGGTCAGAGGAAATGGCCCGCTATCTATTTGTGGCCTGCACCTTTTTTGGGGCTGCTATCGCCACCAAGGAACGGGAACATGTGGAAATCAATATTACCGAGGTGGTTATTGAATCCTGGATTAAGGACCGAGCCAAAAAGATCATTACGGCGAAAGTATTAAATGTCATACGCGATGTGGTAGCTATCATTTTCTTGCTTATTGCTACCAATGAAACTTACAAATTAATGACGGATCAGCTTAACATGGGACAGGTGTCCACTGCTATGGAGTTTCCGATTTGGATTGTAACCTGCAGTATGCTGATCGGGTTTTTACTCTGCATGGTACACTGCGTTCTGTTGATTATCCTTAATTTGGGTAATCGAGGGGCTACCGGGTATGAATTCCTGGAGGAGGTGAAGGAAGAATGCAATTAGTAGGTTATTTTATTCTTACTTTTGTTGGTTTAGCTCTCCTCCGGATACCTATTCCCTTTAGTGCAGGTTTGGCCGGTGTTATCTGTATGGCTTCAGTCGGGATACCTTATTCGATTTTGCCTGCCAAAATGTTCGGCAATATTGACTCTTTTGCTTATTTAGCCATTCCAGCTTTTATTTATGCGGGTGACGTTATGTCTCTGGGTGGTATTACCAGGGCTTTGGTAACCTGGATTCGAGCCTTATGCGGCCGTGCCAAGGGAGCTGTGGGTTCAACCGCGATTATTGCCTCAGCATTATTCGGAACTATTTCTGGTTCTTCTGTGGCCACCGTTTCGGCTATTGGCGGTATGATGCTGCCGGAAATGGTAAGATCAGGATATGACAAAAAATACGCTACTGCCCTTATTGCCGCATCCGGTTTCCTGGGAATATTGATTCCCCCGAGTATTCCCGGTGTAGTTTATGCTATAGCAGTAGGACAGTCAGTAGCAGATGTATGGCTGGCAACTCTGGTTCCCGGTGTTTTGCTGACTATCCTTTATTGTGTCTTCAACCGTATTTTCTATGCCAAACAGGAAAAAATGGTTGAAGGTGAATTCAACAGTAAAATCTACCTTTCGCAGATTACTAAATCTACCCCGCGTGGTTTGGTAGCTCTGTTGATGCCGCTGATTATTTTTGCAGGCGTCTATGGTGGTATCATGACTCCTACCGAAGCAGGCGCTGTGGCTGTGCTCTATGGATTAATAGCTGGCTGGATCATTTATCCTTTAATTTTTAAGGATAAATCAGGGGAAGGTTTAATCCAGGTAACCAGGAAAAGTGCCGTTACCGCTGCAGGTATTATGATGCTGATTGCTACCGCAGCTGTACCCAGTGCCATGTTTACCTATGCCGGTACTGCCCAGGCAGTTACTGATTGGCTGTTCGCCATTACGGAAAACAAGTATCTATTCCTGCTAATGCTCAACCTGGTTTTGATTGTAGTAGGTATGTTCATGGAAACCAATACTGCTATCCTGCTCCTGGCTCCCATTCTGGCTCCTGCAGCGGTAGCTTATGGGGTTGATCCCGTTCACTTTGCGGCCATTATGCTGCTGAACTTGGAAATTGGTATGATTACCCCGCCCTTTGCATGTAATATTTTCGTAGCTTGTAAAATGTCCGACTTGACCATGGATAAGGTCCTATCACCAGTTTTGCAGTTTATTGCGGTATGTATTCCCGTGCTGCTCGCAACCACTTATATTCCGCAACTGACACTGCTGTTTGTAAGATAATTCGGTGAAGATAAGAATCATCCCAGGTAGAAAGGAAGGTTTCAAATGGCTAACCTATTTGATCTGAATGGCAAAGTAGCATTGGTAACTGGATCCGCTGCTGGGCTGGGCAAGGCCATGGCACAAGCACTGGCGGAAGCTGGGGCTAATGTGGTAGTGGCAGATATTAATTTGGAAATGGCAGAAATCGCCAGTCACGAAATTGAGCGGTTGGGAGTTAAGGCTCTGCCGGTGAAAGCCAATGTAGCTGATGCTGACAGCGTTAAGTCCATGGTAAACCAAGCCGTAACAGAAATGGGTACGTTGGACATTTTGGTCAACAATGCTGGTATTAACCGGCGGGCTCCTTTGGTGGAAATGAGCGAAGACGACTGGGATGCTACTATCGGTATAAACCTAAAAGGAACCTTTCTTTGTTGCCGGGAAGTGGGGCCGGTTTTACTGGCCAAAAATTATGGCAAGGTCATCAATATTGCCTCCCTATTGGGAACTGTGGCTCAACCCAACCGCGGGCCTTATGCTTCCAGTAAGGGAGGGGTTATCCAATTGACTAAAGTCTTGGCTCTGGAATGGGCTAGAAACCGTATCAATGTTAATGCTATTGGTCCCGGTTATTTTGCTACAGAATTAAACCGTAAACTGATGGATGATCCAGCCGTATACAATGATTTAACCAATCGAATTCCAATGGGTTACTGGGCCGATCCTTCCGAGTTGGCGGGACCGGTGGTTTTCCTGTCTTCCTCAGCTTCAGATTATATAACCGGACAAGTATTATGGGTTGAAGGCGGTTATCTCTGCTTGTAAATGTGACCAACAGATATTATTTGCGAGGTGTAAGATTAATGTCGTGGCAAGAGTACTACAATTCTCGAATAATTACTGCAGATGACGCTATCAAATTATTAAAAAAAGGTGATCTTGTAATAAACGGACACGGCACTGGAGAGCCTCAATTGCTTCCCGAAGCCTTGGTTCGCAATCAGGACAGTGTAGAAGGCATTGTGGTTGCTCATGGTATTGCGCTTGGACCTTCAGTATATTGCGGTGAAGATGTTGACCCCAAGCATGTGGAACACTTAACCGTTTTTGCTGGCACCCATACCCGTAAAGCCATTAAGGAACAACGAGCCAGGTTTGTCCCCATGCATTTTTCCGATTGCCCCATTGCCATGCGTAATGGAATTATTAAGGTGGATGTGGCCTGGACCCAGGTATCGCCACCTGATAAACATGGTTTTTGTACTTTCGGTATTTCCTGTGACTATGAGCGTGCAGCTGTGGAAACTGCCCGTTTGGTAGTCGCAGAAGTTAACCCTAATATGCCCAGAACTTTTGGCGATACTCTGATTCATGTCAGTCAAATAGATTATTTTGTTCTCAGTGATCGGCCGCTGATTGAAATGAAAAAACCGGCAATCGGTTCGGTTGAATCAACTATTGGCAAGTATGTCGCAGATCTGGTGGAAGACGGTGCAACCATGCAGTTTGGTATGGGTGGTATTCCCAATGCTATCGTAGGTTTTCTTAAGGAGAAGAACGACCTGGGTATTAATTCCGAGCTCTTCTCCGATGGGGCTATGGAACTAATGATTTCCGGCAACGTTACTAACAAATACAAAAAAGTTCATCCGGGTAAATCCACTACTACTTTTGCTGCTGGCACTAAGGAATTATATGAATGGCTGGATAACAATCCGGCAGTTGAGTTTTATCCAGTGGATTATCTTAATAATTCTTATGTGATTGCCCAGAATGATAAGGTATTTTCCGTTAATTCAGCTTTACAGATAGACCTCCAGGGGCAGGTGGCAGCGGAAACCATAAATGGAACTCAATTCAGCGGGATAGGCGGTCAGATGGACTTTGTTCGTGGGGCTACCTGGTCCAAAGGCGGTAAATCAGTTATAGCCCTGCCGTCAACAGCTAAAGGTGGCACTATCTCCAGAATCGTAAGCACTTTTAAACCTGGAGATGCAGTAACAACACCGCGTAATGATGTGGATTATGTCATTACTGAATACGGTGTCGCGCATTTACGGGGTAAGGATATGCAGGAAAGAGCTCGTCTCTTGATTAGCATTGCCGCTCCTGAATTCAGGGATCAGCTTAGGGAAGAGTACCAGCAGATTTATAAATACAAGCTGTAGTGTACAATTCCAGCAGCCAGCATGGAGGTATTGAATATGGCCATAGCGATAGCAGCTTTTCCTGGCCGTTATCTACAGGGTCCAGGAGTATTGCGCCATGCATCCGCTGAGATCAGCAAGTATGGTACAGAAGTGTTGTTAGTCAGCGATCCCTATGTGGCGAAAAATATTTGGCCGGTTTATGCTGAGATTTTTCAGCAGGAGCTAAGTATTCATATGGTTGCATTTGGCGGCGAATGCTGTGTGGAAGAAATCAATAAAACTGCAGCGCAAGCAGTAGATGCAAGCTGTGATATTATTGTCGCTCTGGGCGGAGGGAAGACCATTGATGCCGCTAAAGCAGTAGCATATTATCTGAACCTGCCGGTTATCATTATTCCTACTGCGGCTTCTACTGATGCTCCTTGCAGCGCAGTATCGGTAGTATACGAACCGGATGGCCGGGTAAAAACAGTGCTTAAACTAAAATCTAATCCGCAGGCGGTAATAATGGACACCGAGATTATCGCCCAAGCCCCAGTACGTTTGCTGGTATCGGGGATGGGTGATGCCCTGGCTACCTGGTTTGAGGCTGACTCGGTTTGGAGAACTCAGCAGAATAATACCCTGGGAGCTCATCCGTTAAGAACTGCCCATAGTCTGGCCAGGCTCTGTTATGACACAATTGCCCAGTACGGAATCTTAGCCAAACAGGCCTGTGAGCAGGGTATCGTAACACCAGCCCTGGAATATGTGGTGGAAGCCAACACCCTGCTTAGTGGAATTGGGTTTGAGAGCGGCGGCTTAGGAGCTTCTCATGCCATTCATAATGGACTGACTGTATTAGAGGGTACACATCATTACCTTCATGGAGAAAAAGTAGCCTATGGTTTGCTGTCATCGCTATTTTTAACTGGTCGCAGCCCTCATTTGATAAAGGAATTGTATCAGTTATTTGGTGAACTAGGTTTACCGACCCGGTTAAGGGATATTGGGCTCTCGGGAGTCAGCCGAGAGGAATTGATGCCGGCAGCTCAGGCTGCTTGTAATCCGGGCAGTAATATCTATCATGAAGCGGGGGAAATTAACCCGCCGCGAGTGTGTGATGCTATGCTGGCTGCCGATGCCTACGGTCAATCTTTTAAGTAAATGCAAGATTTTTCATAAAACAATCCCCCTGGACCTGTTCCAGGGGGGCTGAATTTTAAATATCAATAAAAAACAAATAGCATTGGCTAAATTATTAATCATCTAGCGGTGAATAATAAATTTGGCAGGCTTAGACTTAATAAATCGAAGGAAATAGAGGTGTGGAAATGAAAGCGGAAGAGATCAAAAAGATCTGTGTGGTAGGTGCAGGCAATATGGGTCATCAGATTGCCCTGCAGGCAGCATTAAGCGGCTTTAAGGTTACCTGTACTGATATTAATGAAAAAACCCTGGAAGAAGCTCGGCAATTTGCCAACAACTGGCTGCATTCCCGGGTAGAGAAGCAAAAATTAGACCCAATCGCTGCTCAGGCTACCAGTGAACGTTTACATTTCACTTCCCATCTGGAGGAAGCTGCTCTGGATGCAGATTTGGTTATAGAAGCTATCGTAGAAAATTTGGATATCAAAAGAAGGCTGTTTGCCCAGTTGGACCATATTTGTCCCCCACATGCCATTTTAGCTACTAACAGCTCTTATATTGTAAGTTCACGGATTGCTGATGCCACCGGACGACCGGATAAAGTACTGAATATGCACTTTTTTAATCCTGCCCTGGTTATGAAACTGGTGGAAGTGGTGAGAGGGCCACACGTTTCTGATGAAACGGTAGAAGCAGCGATTGGATTTTGCCATGCCTTAAACAAAGTTCCGGTCCGGGTTAATAAAGAAATCTATGGATTTATTGTTAACCGTATTTTCAGTGCTATCACCCAGGAAGCCTGTTACCTGTTGGACCAGGAGGTTGCTTCTATTGAAGACATTGATCTGGCTGTAAAAAACGGCTTAGGGCATCCTATGGGACCTTTTGAGCTGCTGGATATGACGGGAATCGACCTGGAGTATGATGTATTGATGGGTAAATACCGTTCCAGCGGCGACATAAAAGACAAGCCCAGTCCTGCTATAGTAGAACGCTATGCCCAGGGACGTTATGGCCGTAAAACTAAAAGGGGGTTTTATGACTATAACAAATAGTGAAGAGGTGGTGAATAACGTGACTTTTAACCACATTTTACTTGAAGTCAATAGCTACGTGGCCACTTTGACCTTAAACCGTCCCCAAGTGCTTAATGCTTTAAACCGCTCGATGGTGGACGAAATCGATGCAGCTATCGACAGAATTGCCTGTGATAATAACATCCGTGTAGTAGTGCTAACCGGAGCTGGAAAACATTTTGCTGCCGGTGCTGACGTTAATGACATGGCGCTCATGGGGCCCGAAGAGGCTCGAAGTTTTGCTTTTGGTACCATTTTTAACAAATTGGAAAACCTGCCTCAACCAGTAATTGCTGCTGTAAAGGGCTATGCATTGGGAGCCGGGTTTGAAATGGCACTTACTGCCGATATTCGCCTGGCAGGAAGCAGTGCCCGTTTTGGACTGCCGGAAATAAACCTGGGCATCATGCCTGGCGCCGGCGGAACGCAGAGGTTACCGCGTTTAATAGGAAATGCCCAGGCTAAAGAATTAATTTTCCTTGGCCACAACATTGATGCCCCGACGGCACTGCAATTAGGATTGGTTAATCGCATAGTGGCCGATGAAGAACTATTGGATGAAGCTTTGAAGATGGCAGAGAAAATGTCTGCCAAACCACCTTTAGCATTAAAAATGGCTAAACGAACTATTAATACCGGCCTTAATCTGGATATAAAATCCGGCACCGATTTAGAAGTAATATCCTGGTCCGATCTGTTTGCTACTGAGGATCAAAAAGAAGGAATGAAGGCATTTCTGGAAAAAAGGAAACCGAATTTTACAGGCAGATAAGGAAAGGAGAATAGGTCATGCATGAAGTTGTAATTGTGGGAGGCGCTCGTACGCCGGTAGGAGATTTTAACGGCGCTCTGGCCAGTAAAAATCCTGTTGATCTGGGTATTATAGCTCTTAAAGCAGCATTAGAAAAATCCGGGGTCAGTGCCGATTTAATTGAAGAGGTAGTATGCGGTCACTGTAATCAGTCCTCCGCTCCCGGAAACAGTGCACGCTTAATTGCTCTGGGAGCAGGTTGTCCGATAGATTCAACTGCTGTTACCGTACACCAGCAATGTCCGTCATCAATGCGTGCCGCAGAAGTCTGCTCACAACAGATTATGCTGGGCAAAATTAAAGTTGGAGCCACGGTTGGGGTGGAGAGTATGACCAATACCCCTTATTATCTAATGCGGGCTCGCCAGGGTTATCGTCTGGGGCATGGGGAACAGATTCTGGACGGTCTAATGGTGGGAGGCTTAATCGATCCCTGGAACAACTATCATATGGGAGTTACAGCAGAAAATATCGCGGAAATATACAATATCAGCCGGGAAGAGCAAGATGAACTGGCTTTGTTAAGTCATCAAAGAGCTTGTAATGCTATTGCTAAAGGTTGGTTTAAAGACGAAATTGTACCAGTGGAAGTAACCACCCGCAAAGGTACCACTATTGTGGACACCGATGAACACCCCCGGGCTGATACTACCTTGGAATCTCTGGCCAAACTAAAACCAGCTTTCAAGAAAGGCGGTACAGTTACAGCCGGCAATGCCTCAGGTATTAACGATGGTGGCTCAGCACTTATCATGATGTCAGCAGACAAAGCCCGGGAACTGGGTATAAAACCTTGGGCCAGGGTAGTTTCCTCTGCTTCAGGAGCAGTTGATCCGTCCATAATGGGCATGGGGGTTGTTCCCGCAGTTAGAAAAGCCTTAAAGTTTGCCGGCATGGTACAGGATGATATTGATTACTGGGAGATCAATGAAGCTTTCGCAGCCCAGTTTCTGGGTGTAAACCGGGAACTAAAACTGGATATGGACCGGGTCAATGGTGTAGGTTCTGGAATATCCATTGGCCATCCCGTAGGTATGACTGGAGCGCGCCTGATTCTCACTATGATGCATGAGATGAAACGCCGCAAGGTCCGCTATGGTTGTGCATCTCTGTGTGCTAGCGGCGGACCAGGGGTTGCTTTTATCATCGAAAACCTCCAGTAAAAGCCAACTATGAAATCCGGCTCTGGCAGAAAAGATAATCATGAAGGCTTAGCCCAGGACAAAAACCTGATGAAATGGAAATACTTTGCTAAGGAGAGACTTACTATGTCAGCACTACTCGAAGAATACCGGTCGAAATCAATTGCCGCAGCCGATGCTGTTAAAGTTATAAAATCTGGAGATACCGTACATTACGGTGCATTTTGCGGAGCCGTTTGGGATCTGGATCAAGCATTAGCGGTTCGGATTAATGAATTAACTGATGTAAACGTTATAACTACTATCTGGCCTCATCCTGAACCGCCAGCTATAGTCCAAGCCGATCCTGATGCCCAGCATATTAGATTTAATTCTACTCAATTTAGTGCGGTGGAAAGAAAGATGAACCGTGAAGGTACTTGCTGGTATATTCCGGTTCAATTCAGAGAACAGCTGAAATATTTTACCCAGGATGTCGATCTGGATGTGGCTATGCTGAGAGTGGCACCCATGGATAAACACGGTTATTTTAACTTGGGGCCTCAGGTAGCAGATGCACCCGCTGTAGTTAATAAAGCTAAGATTGTCATAGTAGAAGTTAACGAAAAGATGCCGGTTGTTCATGGGATGCAAAATACTATTCATATTTCCCAAATTGACTATATTGTGCAGGGAAGCAACCAGGAACTTCCGGTTTTACTTGGTAAAGAAGCCACTGAGGTAGATCGGAAAATCGCTGCTCACATTGTAGAGCGGGTGGGAAACGGCAGTACCTTGCAATTAGGAATTGGCGGCTTGCCCAATACAGTAGGGTCCTTTATCTGCGATTCAGATATCAAAGACCTTAGTGTTCATTCGGAAATGTTTGTGGATGCTTTTCTGAATCTCTACAAAGCCGGCAAAATTACCGGCAAGAAAAATTTGGACCCAGGAAAAATGGTTTGGACCTTTGCCATGGGTTCCAAGGAACTATATGATTTCGTAGATAATAATTCCCTGCATCATGTGTGCCCGGTAAACTATGTGAATGAAATCAGCACCATTGCTCAAATTGATAATTTTGTTTCCATTTGCAGCTGTTTGGAAATCGATTTATTTGGCCAGGTTAACTCTGAGTCGGTTGGCCTTTTGCATATCGCTGGAAATGGCGGGCAATTAGATTTCGTCCTCGGTTCCTATTTATCCAAAGGCGGGCAGAGCTTTTTGTGCACCCCCTCTACTTTCCGGGCTAAGGATGGTACCTTGACTTCTACTATTAAACCAACTTTACCCCAGGGTTCCATCGTCACCATACCCCGGCAGGTTACCCAACTGGTGGTCACTGAATATGGAGTGGCAAATTTAAAAGGCAAGTCTACCTGGCAACGGGCAGAAGCCTTAATCAACATTGCCCATCCCGATTTTCGTGATGAACTGGTTAGGGAAGCTGAAAAGATGGGAATTTGGAAGAATACCAGCAAAGTCACTATATAATAAACACTTCTTTACATGTTTGAAAGCCCGGTCTGAAAATAGATCGGGCTCAGACTGTCGAAGAATTCCATTTAAAGAGATCGCCACGTCGCTACGCTCCTCGCAACATTAGCCGTGAACGATAGTGAACATCGGTAGTGCCGGAACGGCCGATGACAGAACCGGAAGCCATCGTTTGGGTCATTGCGAACCCCTGAAAGGGGCTTGGCAATCTCAAATATCCAAATTCTGATAGCTTTTTTGACACGCTGAGAGGCTTTTAAAAGCCTCTGCCATGTCTGGTACGGAGCTCTTTTTCTAGAAAAAAGTAAGAGCGCTTGACTTTGCCCTAACTGGAAGCCGTATACTCCAATCAGAACATGTTCAAATGCCATCCGGTGGTGATTATATGCTCACAATTGGAGAATTCTCCAGGATCAGCAGGGTGTCTGCCAAGACACTCCGTTATTATGATCAGATCGGGCTGCTTAAGCCCGGATTTGTCAGCAAGGACTCCGGTTACCGTTATTACGAGGTCTCTCAGCTTCGGGATATGCTGCTGATTTCTAAGCTGAAGAGGTACCAGTTTTCTTTACCCGAGATATCCGCTGTTCTTGCCAGTCGTGACAACGGCTATCTAGCCGAACTGCTGCGATCCAAAAAAGAGGAGTTCCTGAAGCAAATCGAGGAACAGCAGCACCTCCTGCTGCAAATGGAACAGGACATTGAGAAAATAGAAAGGTGTGAGAATATCATGCAAGCCAATTATTTGGTGAAGACCGTAGAAATGCAACCCAGGACCATTTATTCCCTGAGGCGGAAAATGAATATTCAGGATTTTGAAGAAGCCTTTGGGTCATTGTGCGCCGGTTTGGAAAAGAACCGCCTAAAACCGGCCGGGCCGTTCCTGTCCATCTATCACGACGAGGAATTTAATCGTGACTGTACGGATATTGAAGTCGGAGTGGAGATAGCGGGCGGCACAGGCGAACAGGTGAGGACGCTTGCTCCGGGACTTTGCTGCTTTGCCACCCATATCGGTCCCTATGATGATTTCACTCCCTGCTATACGGCGCTGATGGAATGGATTGAAAGAGAAGGGTATGAAGTCGCCGGGCCGCCATTTGAGTTGTACATTAAAGGCTACGACGACAATGTGCCACCCAGTGAATATATAACCGAGATTTATTTTCCCATCAGAAAGTAATTGCCCGGAATCAGCTAAGGCAGGGGGACTAAGGAGTCTCCCGCCTTTGCCTGTATAGGGGTTATCCCACCTATGGTTCCAACTCGCATCGTTTATTAATCTGCTTACCCACATTCACAGCAAAAGGAACAAAAAACCAGAAATAGCTAACATAAGTAAGCCTAATCCTGAGCGCCGGCGACCCGATCTTATTGACAAATAGCAAAACCCACGTATATGATAAGACACAAGAAAAATTGAATATTAATCTAGTAGTTAGGGGAGCTTGTGAACAGGCTGAGAGGAAGCTAGTTGAGCTTCGACCCTTTAAACCTGATTTGGATAATGCCAACGTAGGGAAACTGATGATCTGATAATCACTGGGAAGTACCTATTCGGCACTTCCCATTAATTTTTTTCTCGTGGCCATCGCATTGGGATCAACCGCCCGCCTCCCCCTGAACTCCCCTTTCTGCAAAGAGTACTTTTGACGCAGGTATACCGTGTTCTCAAGTATAAGATTCGCAGTAAATGGAGGTTTTGCCATGTTTGAAAGTTATCTGAGAAATGTTTTCGAGAAAGCCCCTTTAATCCACTGCATCACCAATTATGTCACTATCAATGATGTTGCCAATGTACTTTTGGCTTGTGGGGGTTCACCCATTATGGCTGACGACGGTGAAGATGCTGTGGAAATAACCTCTATCTGCAACGGCCTGGTTATTAATATTGGAACTTTGAACAATTGCACCATTCCAACCATGTTTAATACAGGCAAGAGAGCCAATGAGCTTTCCCATCCTGTCATCCTTGACCCGGTTGGTGTAGGGGCGTCCAAAATACGTACTGATGTAACTTTTAAGCTGTTAGAGGAAGTCAAGTTCTCTGTTATCCGCGGTAACATCTCGGAGATAAAAACCATTTACCAGGGAACCGGAAGAACAAAGGGTGTGGATGCTGATGCCAGTGATGCTGTGACAGAGAAACATCTGGATGAAACCATAGCTTGGGCAAAACAACTAAGTCATAATACAGGGGCTATAATTGCTATCACCGGTGCTATTGATATTGTAACAGATGCTAATACAACCTACATTATCCGCAACGGGCATCCCATGATGTCCAAGGTTTCCGGTACGGGATGCATGCTGGCAGCAGTAATCGCTGCTTATTGTGCTGCCAATCCGGACAACCACCTGGAAGCTACAGCCACTGCGGTTTGCGTTATGGGGCTGGCCGGGGAACTTGCTTATGATAGATTGGTAAAGAACGACGGGGGAACCTCTTCCTACCGCACTTACCTGATTGATGCCATTAGCAAGCTGGACGCTGAAACTCTCAAAGGAGGCATGAAAATTGAAAGTAGATAAATCATCCCTGCTTCTATACGCAGTTACCGATCGCACCTGGCTTAAAGGTCGTCCCCTCACCGAAGCGGTTGAAGAAGCTCTCCAAGCAGGCGTTACATTCTTACAATTGCGGGAAAAGGATCTTAATTACCATTCCTTTTTCAAGCTGGCTAAAGAAATAAAAACTATATCTGACCGCTACAATATCCCCCTGGTAATTAACGACAATGTTGAAATTGCTATGGCCAGTGAAGCTGATGGGGTGCACGTAGGCCAAAAGGATATGGAAGCCAAGGAAGTAAGAAGAATTATTGGTCCCGATAAAATTCTAGGCGTTTCAGTGCAAACAGTGGAGCAGGCGGTGGAGGCAGAACAAAACGGTGCTGATTATCTTGGTGTCGGGGCGGTATTCTCAACCTCAACCAAGCTTGATGCAGATCTAGTATCCTATGTAACCCTTCAAGAAATATGCAACACAGTATCAATACCAGTAGTAGCTATTGGCGGAATTAATGAGGATAATGCTGTGCAGCTTACCGGAACTGGAATTGCGGGTATTGCGGTAGTTTCCGCTATTTTTGCCCAGGATGATATTACAGCTGCAGTAAAGAAACTGCGGCAAGTTGTGTCGAGGGTGGTAAGTTATGAATCTTAAGGGAGCTATTTTCGATCTGGACGGTACCTTGCTGGACTCCATGCCTTTCTGGGAGAGCCTGGGAGCAGACTATTTAAAGCTCAAAGGCCATACTCCTCCGGAAAATATAATCGAGATCCTGGCCACCATGAGTCTTTCCCAGGCAGCCCGGTATTTCAAAGAAACATATTCGATTTCCGGCAGCGAGGAGGAAATCGTAAAAGAAATCATCGGCCTTATTGAGAGCCAGTACCGTTTCAAAGTACCTCTCAAAGCCTCTGTTATTCCTTTTTTAGACAGGTTATACCGGAACAATGTAAAGATGTGTGTTGCCACCGCTACCGACCATGATCTGGCCAAAGCTGCGCTGGATCGGCTGGGGGCACTGAAATATTTCGATTTCATCCTTTCATGTTCCGAAGCTGGAGTGGGCAAGGATAATCCTGAGTTTTTCCTCAAAGCACTGGAATTACTTAAAACGCCCCAGCATGAAACCATGGTATTTGAAGATGCTCTCCATGCCATAAAAAGTGCAAAAGCAGCAGGCCTTATGGTGACAGCCGTATATGATGAAAGCGCCCGCAGACAACAGGAAGAAATAAAAGCTGCGGCAGATATTTACCTTAATTCTTTGGCAGATGGGATGATGATATTATGAAAAAAGTATTGACTATTGCAGGATCAGATTGCAGCGGCGGAGCAGGAATTCAGGCTGATATCAAAACCATAACTGTCCACAAAATGTACGCCATGAGTGCAATCACCGCCTTAACAGCCCAGAATACCACCGGTGTCTACGGCATATTAGAGGCAACTCCTGAATTTGTTGCCAATCAGCTGGACTGCATTTTTGGTGATATAAGACCGGACGCAGTTAAAATCGGGATGGTATCAAATATCGATATTATCAAGATTATTGCCCAGAAGCTTAGCGAATATGAAGCAGAAAACATCGTAGTTGATCCGGTCATGATTTCCGCCAGCGGAGGAAAACTTCTTAATGACGATGCCATTGAGGCGTTAATAACTTACCTATTCCCTCTGGCTGCAGTTATAACTCCCAATATTCCTGAGGCCGAAACCCTGGTGGGATTCCCCGTAAAAAGCAAAGAGGATATGAAAAAGGCAGCTGAAAAAATTGCCCGGTTTACTAAGGGCGGCGTGCTTATCAAAGGCGGTCACCTTGATAGCACAATTACCTCTGACCTGTTATACCTGGAAGGAAAGGAATTCTGGTTCGAAGCCCCCATGATTAACAATCCCAATACCCACGGAACAGGCTGTACCCTTTCCTCGGCCATCGCCTGCAACCTGGCTGAAGGCCTGACTCTCCATGAAAGTGTAAAAAACGCCAAGGAGTTCATAACCGGTGCCATAAAAGCCAATCTTAAACTGGGCAAAGGGCTGGGGCCGCTCAACCACTGCTTTAACCTGTAGATCCAGGCAGCATTTTCACTGCGATTAACTGGCCGCTGTAATCGAATATGGATATCCCCAGCCTGTTTAACGCAAAATATTCTTCCTGATCCATGTTCTGTGCCCAACTGACTAAAAACCCAAAACTGCTGTCAAGACAGTTTTTCAGACTATCGAAAAAGGCATGTAAAGAGATCGCCACGTCGCTACGCTCCTCGCAACATTAGCCGTCAGCGATAGCGAACATCAGTAGTGCCGGAACGGCCGATGACAGAACCGGAAGCCATCGTTTGGGTCATTGGCCGTTCCGGCACTCCTGATGCTCCCTTCGGTTGCTATTAATGTTGCGAGCCCCTGAAAGGGGCGTGGCAATCTCAAATATCCAACTTC
>JAKPGY010000154.1 GCA_029550685.1 Bacillota bacterium | reverse complement strand
TTCTGACACAGTTTGCCATATTTCCACTATGCCGCTCCAGGCATCGCTGGCCAGCTGCTTTATACCATCCCAAAGGCCTGTAAAAAAGTTTACCAAAGGCTGAATAATATTAGTGTCAAACCATTCAGCTACAACTTGCCACGTGCTTTTTATCCACTCCCAAGCTGATACGGCAGCAGCACTGACTTCATCCCAATGCTTTATCAGTAACACCACTATTGCAATCACCGCGGCTATCGCTGCTGTAATTAAGAAGATTGGAGAGGTCAAAAATGCCACAGCCGCACCAAATGCTGTTGTAACCCCAGCAGCAATTGCACCAATTACATTCCATATTCCTATTGCAAGATTGACAAGCCCCCAAGCTGCTGCAAAACTTCCAACAACAATAGCTATGGCTTCAATTACTCCCTTATGCTCAGACATCCAATCTCCAATCCTTGTTAATACATCTGCAAGCCAATCTAATGCATTCAAAAGCGTTTCTCCCGCCCATTCACCGGCAGGTTGTAAAAAGCTTTCCCACAGCCATTGTCCTAAGTCCTTAAATACCTCTAAAATAGGATTAATAAAGTCCAATGCTCCGCCTAACAAATTAAAAAACGCAGGCACAGCTTCCGTAATTGTCCACTCACCAAAGGGTACAAGTACATTTTCATAAAACCATTTAAGTCCTTCGCCAATATTCGCAATCACCGGTTCTGCCGCTGTTTTTAGCCTATTGAAACCCTCTATAGCAGGATCAAACAGAACTGCAAGCCTCTCGAATACTTCCTGCATTTTCGTGAATGCTTCCGGCTCGCCGGCATCCTCGAGTTCCAGCGGAGCAACAGCCGCGGTATCAGTAGTGAATATACCCCCTGCAGCCGTATCGCTCATTTCCTCTTGCAACTGATGCACCTCGTCAAACGCCTGCAGGTTCTTGTTTGCCTTTTTTGCTGCTTCCTCTGATGCGTCCCCGACCTCGGTTATCGCCGCCGCCTGCGCCTTTGTGCTGCCGACAAGCGCATCGGTCGATTGCTTTACCTTTTTACCGAGGATGCCCTGCAAATATGTGTAGAACGCCGCCATGAAGTCACGGACCTGTATCAGCATGGAATTGAGGCCGCCAAACAGCGTTTGTGTCAGTGTGCCGACGGTCATCCTCCAAATGTCTTTTATGCTGGACGTCACACCCTGCCAGGTGTTTTCCATTGACGCCATCATGCCGCCGAAGCGCTTCTCCATGCCGGCGGTCAGCATCTCGACGGCCTTTGCCCCGGGAACAAGACCTTTCGATACCATCTTCTGGAGTTC
>JAKPGY010000139.1 GCA_029550685.1 Bacillota bacterium | reverse complement strand
CCAAAGACAGGTCATACTACCCAAACCCACAAAGGCGTGAAATTGATCCCGGTTTTTGGACATAAAAGTCCCGCTTAAATGATCTGTTTGCTTAGGTGATGGTTTGTAAGGTGTTGGCAGGTGAAACTCAAGAATACTGTTCTTCCTGTATTTTGCGCAGCCGATTGTAGACCCTCATCGCGGTATGGCGCTGCTTTTTGCGCTCTCTTTTATCTGCCTCCAGCCAGCTGTCAATCTCAGGCTTAAACCTGTCCAGTTTGGAACTGCGTCTCTTTACCGGCTTTGGAGACGGTGCGTTGAAGTTATCCATGTGGATGTACTTTTTCACCGTTTTTACGTCGTGCCGACATTATTACGGCCGTTGACGATAAAGAGGTGACCTCCCTGAGTTCGATTAGTAGCATCTTAAAGCAGTACCATGCCGGCGATGAGGTTACCGTCACCTTTTACCGATATGGGGACGGGGAAACCAAATCCACAAAGCTGACTTTTGCTGAAAACAGGTAAGGCTGCCGCCTTGAATGCAGCCGGCCAATAAAAAGGTTGGGGGCTTTGTTGATCCCCCCAACCTTGCAAAGGGCATTACAATGGAACAGCCTCCAGCGAACAGGTTATCTTAATTTCTCAGCTGCCCTTTTCCTCGGATCAGCAGAAGGCCGGCCGTAAGCCCTGCCAGGCCTGGAATCATAAGATAAAGCAGCCCGCCGGAAGTGCGCGGCAGATCGGACTTCGGTTTTTCTTCCGATTCCGGCTCCTCGGGTTCTGGCTCCTCGGGTTTCAGTTCCGCCTCGGCAAAGATACCAAATTTGCTGAAATGATCCAGCTCGGCCCAAAGAATCTTATTCTCTTTGTCAATACCCTGCGTGGGAATGAGATCCCACTTTTCCGTTGTCTCATTGTAGCGATAGAGTCTGAGGTCGTCTTCTGTAACCCCGTCGGGCAGGTTCTCCGGATCGTATGGAATATCGATGTGCGCTGAAGCATTAGCCAAGTTATCGCTGCGTTCTATCCACAGGTAAATTCCTGCCGGGATCATTCCTTCAGGAGCATCATTTTCGTCTTCGGAGTAGCGGGCAACGGTGACATAGCCCTCTTTCTCATCTGTCTCAATATCCATGACAACACCGGATTCGTCAAAGGTAAGTTCTGTCCCACCAGACACAATATATAGGAGCTCGCATAATACAGTGAGGTCTTCGTCGGCGTACCAGGGTGAGAAATCAACCTTGTCCTCGAATCCCTCGACCATGAAGTCGAGCGTGAAATGGCCCCAGCAGTTGTATTTGGCGTTGAGAATTGTTTTAGACAGGTTTACCACTTCGCCCCTAATGTTTGTATTTTTCACCTCTAGCGTACCGGTAGCTCCTTCGCGAATCACGATGGCGCTGTGATAGGTGCCTGCCTCAGCCAACAATCCAGCCCTATCCACTGTAAAAGTACCACCGGTTATGGACATGTCCTGCCCGCTGTTAGTAGTGCTGCTGGCAAATCTGACGCAATATGTATCGTTTGCTGCACCTTTAGCCACAACGCTAATATCGGTATTTTCCACAACCAGGGTTGTGCCCGCCTGCAGGTTGATACCGCTCTTGCAGTTCTCAATTACGCTATTTTTTACAGTAAGGCCATCAACATTACCCTGTATGGTCACATAATAACCATCCATGAAGGTGCAGTTGTCAATGGTGATACCATCGCACTTGCTATTCATTTGAATTGCCCTGACCCCAGGGGGGGTCATGAATCTTCCGTCCGCATCAAAATTACAATGTTCAATGGTAACATTCTTAGCTTTATTCAAAAAGATGTTGTCAATGGTTCCCTCTTGCAATGTAAAGTTAATATTCTGGATTGTTTTCGGATTTTCGCTGATATCTGTTACATTAACAGTGCCTTTAATTAAGGGTAGATCTGAACCCGAATCAGGCCCGGTAAGGGTGATCGGTTTGTCAATTGTGACATTTTCGGTGTATACTCCTGCCGTCACACTGATAATATTGCCATCACTGGCTGCAGTAATGGCTTCCCCGATTGTCGTGAAGGGCTTTTCCAAGGAGCCGTCACTATCTCCCCCTACATAACCTGCATCAACGTACCAATCAGCCGGCGCTCCAGCGGTTACCGCACCGCACAGCAAAACCAGAACCAGAACAACGGCTACCGTTATGAACGGCAGCTTGGACTTAAACAAACGGTTCATTTTCTTTCCTCCTTTTGAGATGGTAGTACTCATACCGGGACCGGCATTGCTACACCCGAAACTACCAGAAAGGATAAGCACCTATCACAATTAGCCCCTCTTTATATTTTAGCACCCTCCTTTGATAGTGTCAAGACATTGTAGGTTTTTAAGAAACCCCACATACAGCTCAAATCACTTTTTGATCATTTAAACCCTTCAATGCCATACGAGCAAAGCTGCTTCTAGCGTTTAATAGCGGAACGTTGTTTAGATATTCC
>JAKPGY010000138.1 GCA_029550685.1 Bacillota bacterium | reverse complement strand
GTTATGTTCCGGGTGAAGAAGACCTGTTCGACGGCGACGCAGTCGGGGCGGTGTTCGTCCAGGACGGCGGAGACGGCATCATAGACCTCGCGGATGCGTTCGGCCGCAGGAAGGCCGCGCGCGGTCTCTATGCAGCCGTAGGCGGGGGCGGCGGGGGCGGCGGAGGCACCCCCGACGAGGACGCCGTATCCGACCCGCTCCAGCCCGGGGTCGATCCCGACGACGGTTATTGCCTTCATCGCTATTGATAACTTCCGCTCTTCAGGTAGATACCGATTGTGCCGGGAGGGTGGGGGGAGGGGTGCATCTCTCATGACCACGATAAGGTTCTGGATGTCTGGCTGCGGTTGCTGGAGTTCGACCTGGGAGTGTAGACGGTTTACGGTGGGAGCGGAGGGGGTGGGATTTGAGAGATGAGGAGGGGAGGCGGTTGAGAGGTGGTTCTGGCAGGTGGGTTGAATGAGGTGGTGCTTCCGGAAAGAAGCGATGGAGCGTTGGGGAGGGCTCTATCGGGAGAACGGGGGAGAAATTATTCAGTGGGGTGGGGGTCGCGAAGTGAGTTCCAAGGCAGTATTGGATCCGTTACCTGTTTCCGAGAATCCAGGTCACCGACATCCTGAACGTCTTCTGGCGGTAGAGGTGGCAGTCTAAATGGGAGGAACTGGGGGGTTATTATGGATCAGAATCTCCTCTGGATGTGACAGGATCTCCAGATAGTTCGTTTTCAGTGGGTATATGGTTTAGTATCTTATATTTTGATAATTTCAACAGATACGCGCAGAAGGATTTAGGGTACAAAAGAGCAAACCGTACTAACCATAGAGCATCAATATTTTTTTGTATTATCTCTATTCTTTCGTAGTTGTATCTACCTCCATGATTTTCACTTTTTCCTCCTTTTAAATAATACGCTATTGGGATGCCGATATAACTTATTTTTTGATCACATTTGACCAATACTCTGAGTAACCAGTCAAAGTCAGCGAATATTTTGTAATCTGTGTTGAACTTTCCGCACTTTGCAAAGGTGGACCTTTTAGCAAATATTGTTTGATGGCAACACCCCCTGCGTATAAAATCTGGAATACCTGCACGGTAACCCGAGTACCGCTGCTCGCTGATGTCATCGTAATATATATAATCCCCATAGAGGATATCGATCTCTGGATTGATGCTTAATTTTTCAATTACGTTTCTCAGTACATCATTATTGCAAAGATAATCTCCTGCATTTAAGAAATATACTAAATCTCCCGTTGCGTAGTTTAGCCCCTTATTCATCGCATCATAAATACCATTATCACTCTCGGATAGTAAAACGTCGATACTATCTTCATATCTTTTTATAACATTTAGTGTATCGTCTGTGGAACCCCCATCAATGATAATATACTGGACATTGGTGTAGGTCTGATCAATTACGCTTTTTATCGTCCTTTCTATAAGTCCCTCGCAGTTGAAGCAAACTGTTATTATCGATATTTTACTTTCCATCAGTGCCTCAATCAAAATGATCAATCTATTTATAGGTTATATCCTCATCTTAACACTATATGTTATATCAATTTGTTTTGAGTCACTATTTATTAGTATCCACGGTTATTTTTAACTTATCTAGATGCTTCATGGATTGTGAGGTTGTCAAAACTCTCTAAACAACAAAGGTTGTCACCAATTCCCATCGATCACCTGTCCAAACAATAATCTTTGCAGGGTAAATTAATTTTGCAGTAGTAAGGATGTTGGTAATAAATTCAGGAAAACGATTTAGTATATGAAGCCCCCCTCTTATGGTGAGATTTGCATATTTCCGAATTGCACTTTCGATCTTTCCATATGGATGTCCACCATAATCGCACAAGAAACATTTTTGCGCTTCTTCAAGATATCGTTCCATGCCGAACCCTGTTTTTTGTTTGTCGTGCTTACGAAATCCTCCAATAAGGGCATTTACGGCATACAGGTCAGCATGCTGATAAAAACGTGCCCACAACTCAAAATCTCCGGCGTAACTGAGAGAATCATTTATGCGGCCTCCCGCTCGTTCCCATAGCGTTCTTCTCCAGAAGGTGGACTCTTGCTGGATCCAGCACCGAGCATACCAGGAGCATCCTGGCAGGTGTGCACCACGAAAAAAAGAGGTCCTGTTAAATCCTCCGGAATTGCTGCAATTAACAGCTTGACCGTATCTGTTCCACAGTATTGGGAGACTGCTTGTTAACCACTCAACCTGTGAAAATGCAGTAAATATGGTTGCAACGGTTGCTAATGCGCCGGGTATATATTTGTCGTCGCTATTCAACCAG
>JAKPGY010000135.1 GCA_029550685.1 Bacillota bacterium | reverse complement strand
AACGGCCGATGACAGAACCGGAAGCCATCGTTTGGGTCATTGGCCGTTCCGGCACTCCTGATGCTCCCTTCGGTTGCTATTAATGTTGCGAGCCCCTGAAAGGGGCGTGGCAATCTCAAATATCCAACTTCTGATAGCTTTTTTGACACGCTGAAGGCCATGTTCTAATCTAAGGAACATGGCCTCTTTCGGTAGTCTGAGTGCTACCTGATAAAATGCAGATCTTCATTTGTTTTAAAAAGCTACTTGCCCTGGAAGTTGGGCTTGCGTTTTTCAAAGAAAGCAGCGGGGCCTTCCTTGAAATCCTCGGTTCCAAACAGGAAACAGGAGCCCAGCTGTTCAAACTGCAGTCCCACCGACAGGGCAGTATCACAGGCCAGGTTAACAGCCTTTTTAGCCACGCCGACAGCCAGCGGAGGCTTATCGGCAATTTTGTGGGCTAGTTTGTTAGTAAAATCCATTAACTCATCATCCGGTACCACAAAGTCCACCAACCCAATGCGCAGAGCTTCTTCGGCATTGATAAAATCTCCGGTCATAATAAGCCGTTTAGCCTGGCTGGCTCCCACTGCCCGGGTCAGGCGCTGGGTAGCTCCCATATCCGGCGACATGCCGAAGTTGATCTCCGGCACACTGTAAGTAGCGGACTGGGCAGATACTCGAATATCGCAGCTCAGTATGTTTTCCACCGATCCGCCGATACAGGTGGCGTGGACCGCAGCAATAACTGGCTGAGGCAGCTTTTCCCAGCGGTTGTAGTATTCCTGCAGTTTGTGAATATAGCGGGACGCAAATTGCGGTGTACCTTGTTTTAGCACGGACACATCTATCCCGGCTGAAAACAGTTTGCCGCGGGAGGCTAAAATTACTACTCGAATATCAGTGTCAGCAAATAAGTCATCCTGCACTTGATAAAATTCGTCCAGAGTATCGAGAGTAAAACTGTTTAAGGCCTGGGGTCGATTGATATAGACATACGCAATGTGGCCCTGTTTTTCAAATATGAGATCTTTAAGTTCCATGGCGTCACCACCTTAAAATTACTTCTCTGATAGGTATTCGACGTGGAAACAAAATTTCCTATCCTGAACTAATTTTGTTTGTTCATCTCCCGGTCGCACAGATCCTTACGATCCACTTTATTCACACTGGTGCGGGGCAGCGCATCAATGAATTGCTTAGGATGGGCTTGTATACCCCTTTTCGACTTGTAATCATAGTTTAGCATAAGGTTTACTAACCAATTATCTCTATAATCAGCCTCTCGAACAAGTTACATTAAAGGACTTCTACCGGCTAGGAGCGAAATTTAGCTGCATGAACCCCAGACAGGATGATTATGATGGTTAAAGTCTATTGTATAGACATAAAGGATGCAGCAATTGACAGCGATTGGCTAAAGTATGTGTCGGAAGAAAAAAGGCAGCGCCTCTCCCGCATGCGACATCCTCAGTCCCTGGCCCATTCCCTTGTTGGGGATCTGCTAGTGCGGTACCTGGCAGTACAGTACCTGGAAGTATCCAATGAAGACTTGCATTTTGAGACCAACCGGTATGGCAAACCTTATCTAGTTGATCCGCCAAAACCTTTTCACTTTAGCCTGTCTCACTCCGGCCACTGGGTAGTAGGTGCGGTAAGCCAGAATCCGGTCGGAGTTGATGTCCAGCTGATGGAGCCCATAGATAATAATTTCGCCCAAAGAGTTATGACCCCGGAAGCCTATGAGCACTATCTTAAACTGCCTGACTCCCAGCGGCTCGATTACTTTTATGACCTGTGGACACGGCAGGAAAGCTAT
The DNA here is from genome assembly GCA_029550685.1 of Bacillota bacterium. GTDB lineage: Bacteria > Bacillota > Syntrophomonadia > Syntrophomonadales > Syntrophomonadaceae > DTU018. Next base: position 7,050 of record JAKPGY010000135.1, on the reverse strand, counting down.
TTAAAACTAACAGGCGAAGGCTTGGCAAATGGGCAAATAGGTAAAATAGGTCATTACAATGAGTTTCTCCTCAGAGATAATGGTATGTATTATCAAATGCGCACCCTAGAATCCAATTACAAATTAGCTGTATGCGCAGGGAATGTTGATTTTCAGTTAGTTATGGCACACGTACCATTAGACCGTATCCTGCCACAACTATCTCATTCAAGAAATTAATAGTGACCTTCTCATCAAAATGCTCAGTTCTTCAAATTCTTAAAGCCTTTACCCACCTGCAGCAGGAATGTTTGATCTTTTACCGAATATTGACAAGTAATTTCCAATGTACACCCATATATTTCAAGAGAATCCTAAAAAAGGAGTAATAACGGTGAAATCACCAATATTCTATCCGCTAACTCTACCCCAAAAAGGCATATGGTATACGGAAAAATTCTATCCCAACACGGGAATCACTAACGTCCTGGGAACCATGAGCCGTAAGGGGCATTTAGATTATGACCTGCTAAGCAGAGCAATTAACTTAACCATTAAGTACAATGATGGACTTAGATTGCGAATTTTTGAAGACAGTAAAGGGCCACATCAATATGTTACTGATCATCAAGACATAGATTTTGAGTTGCTTGACTTTTCTAACCAAAACGGTTGGGAAAGTCTACGGGAATGGATTGACCATGAAAAAAGAATTCCGCTGAGTCTAGGAGATTCCGCCCCTTATAAGGTTACATTATTCAAAATTTCCGAAGACGAAGGGGGAATTTTTTTCAAAGGGCACCACTGCATTATTGATGCCTGGTCAGTAACTTTAATAGCTAATCAGGTTAATGAATATTATTCTCAGCTACTAAAAGGTACAGAACCAGCTCCAATTGTTTGTCCTTCCTATATTGACTATATAGAGTCAGAATTGCTATACCTGCAGTCTGACAAGTTTGTTAAGAGCAAAGAGTTCTGGAATAACAAATTTTCAACCGTTCCAGAACTTACTACTTTAAAAACAAGAAAACAGAGATTTGACTCTTGTGCGGCTGAAAGAAAAACCTTTTTCCTTTCTAAAGAATTGACTTCACAAATTAATCAGTATGCCGAAGAAAAGGGAATATCCGTGTTTATTCTTTTCGCAGTGACCTTGGCCATATATCTACACAAAGTACTTGGCAGAGATGATATTATCATTGGTACCCCTCTACTGAATCGACCCAGTATTAAAGAAAAAATGACTATAGGTATGTTTATTGAAACGCTGCCGGTCCTAATCAAGGTTAACTCCGATATGGACTTCGAAACCCTTATTTCACAAGTTGCCCAAGAATGGCGGGAGCTCAGAAGCCACCGGTATCCTTATCCTCTCCTGCTTGAAGACATTCGCTCCAAACAGAAGCTATTTACCAACCTATATGACATTATGCTGGATTACCAAAATGCGAAATTTGATAAGTTTGAATTTCAGATGGAACCTTTTTTTAGTGGAAGCGAGGCATGTTCCATATGCTTTCATATCAGTGATCGTGAAAACACAGGGCAATTGAGAGTAGACATTGACTATCAAATCGATCTCTTCACCGAGCAAGAAATCGTCTCTCTGTACAAACATCTAATAAGTATATGCCAGCAAGGCATGAATAGCCCAACTCTAAAGATCACAGATCTTCAGTTACTTGATCCGCAGGAAAAAGAATTCTTAATATATGAAGTAAATCGTACTGAGGTGGAATTCCCCGATAACTGCACTGTTCAGGACTTAATTGAAAAACAAGCAACCCTGGCTCCAGATAAGACAGCAGTTGTATGCGGTGACACTTCCCTCACTTTTACGGAGATTAATAAATGGTCCAACCAGCTGGCCAGACTCTTGCGTCAACAAGGTGTGGGCCCCGGGAACATTGTCGCTCTTATGACCAATCGTTCCATAGAAATGATGGTAGGTCTGGTAGCCATATTGAAAGCCGGTGCGGCATACCTTCCCCTAGATCCTAATTATCCATTAGAAAGAGTTCAATTCATGTTAAATGACAGCGGTGCCAGTTTACTGCTGACCAATATTTCTGTAGATACCGGCTTGTATAATATACCTTGCATTGATTTGAGAAATACTAGTTCACTGCCCAATGATGATTCCAACTTGGATAACCTGAACAATCCTTCAGATCTGGCCTATGTTATTTACACCAGCGGTTCCACCGGAAAGCCGAAAGGTGTTATGATTGAGCATCGCTCTGTCTGTAATTTTTTCACGGCGATGAACTGCTGCCTGAACCTACACGAAAAAACCATATTGTCTGTTACCACCATGTCATTCGATATCTTTGTCTTCGAGAGTCTGCTGCCACTAGCACTCGGTCTCACCATAGCAATTGCCCAAGAGGAGGAACAAATAAACCCATTTGCACTGAAAAAATTTATTCTGGCAAATCAAGTAAATATACTGCAGACAACTCCATCTCGCATGGCATTGATGATGCTCGATGACGAATTTATGGTGGGATTAGACTCTCTCACGGACATAATACTGGCCGGAGAACCTTTCCCCGAAGAATTGCTTTCCAGATTGAAGTCTTGTACCAGCGCCAGGATTTTCAATGGATATGGCCCCACTGAGACTACTATTTACGCCACCTTTGCCGACTTAACTGATAAACAAGACATAAGTATCGGTACACCTATAGCCAATACCCAAGTGTATATACTGGACAAGTTCCTTAACCCGGTGCCCAAAGGCACCCCGGGAGAATTGTATATAAGCGGTACAGGAGTTGCCCGGGGATACCTTAATCGTCCTGACTTAACTGCTGAAAAGTTTATTCCCAATCCCTTTATTCCCAACTCAGTTATGTATCGCACTGGGGATATAGCCAAATGGGGATTGGATGATTGCATATATTTTATAGGCCGTAGTGACTTTCAGGTAAAGTTAAGAGGATATCGTATTGAGCTTGGTGAGATTGAAAAGACCTTGCAAACTCATGAAAAGATTTCAGAAGCAGTGGTATTGCTTCAGAGTAACGATGGCTTGGACCATCTGGTAGCTTATTGTGTTGCTGATCCCGACCTGGAAGCTTCTAGTATTCGAGAGTATCTTGCCAGGTATTTACCCGAATATATGATCCCATCGTATTATGTTTTCCTTTCCGAAATCCCTCTCGACCCTAACGGCAAAACGAATCGCAAAGCATTACAAGAATTAGCCGTGGAATTAGGGCCATCTCATTATGGCTACCAACCGTGCCGGAATGAGGTTGATGAACTTTTGGTACATGCTTGGTCCGAAGTGCTGCAAGTTGAACAAATAGGAATTGATGATAATTTCTTTGACCTAGGTGGCGATTCATTAAAAATTATTCGTATCTTAATATCCGTACTAATTTATAATTGGGATCTAACGGCCAGAGATTTCTATCGTTACCAAACTATAAGGCAGTTGTCAGATAAAATACGAGGAATATCTGAAGATGATTTGTGGGAAGCAAATACGAATAAAGAGATTAGCGTGGTACCAGTACAGCAAAGCTATGATGACATTCAAATAAGCGGAACCAGAAAAGACTTTGGTAACATTTTGTTGACTGGTGCAACCGGTTATTTGGGAGCCCATTTATTAAAAGAGTTACTAGATAGAACCGAATCAGATATATATTGTTTGGTTAGAGGAAACTCCAACAACGATGCTCAAGCTCGTCTGTACAGAGTCTTGGATTTCTATTTTCCCTTATTAACCGAATCAGCTAATAAAAGAATCCATGTCCTTTGCGGAGATATTACTGAGGATAATTGGGGGTTGCCGCCAGAGCAGTATTACTACTTGGCTCAGCAAATTAATACTGTTTTTCATTGCGCTGCCAAAGTAAGGCATTATGGCGGATATACTGAATTCGAAAAAGTCAATGTTGAAGGTACTAGAACAATTACTAATTTCTGCCTCGACCACCAAAAGACTCTTCACTATATATCTACTACCAGTATTTCGGGCCGTTACCTGGTAAAGCAGAATCTTGGTGATGTCACTTTAACCGAAAATGATTTTTATATAGGTCAACATTACTATGAAAATGTATACGTACGCAGCAAGTTCGAAGCTGAAAATCTTATATTAAATGCGATGCACAAAGGGTTAAACGGTGTCATTTATAGAATGGGTATATTGACTGGCCGGTACACAGACGGACGTTTTCAAGCCAATATTCATGATAACGCCCTTTATAACCGTATCAAGTCAATCATTCAGATAGGTATGATACCGGAGGAATTCTTATCTCAAGAACTGGAGTTTTCTCCTGTAGACTATTGCAGCCGGGCAATTGTCCTGCTGGCAGAACTTCCTGAAAGCAATAAACATATCTATCATATTTACAACCACAAAACATTACCGGTTAAAAAATTTATAGTGGCTGCAGGCAATTGCGGATATAAAATCGAATATTGCAGTAGTTCTGAGTTTGAACAGTACATAAGGGATATACTCTCTGATCCCAAACGCAGTGCCGACTTAACCGGAATCATTAATGACTTGAACCTGAATAAAACCATAGGTTTACAGGACTCGCCCAATATCGACTCATCCATAACAACCAGGTATTTGAGTTTATTAGACTTTGAATGGCCGGAAATAACTTTCGAATACATTAGCAAACTGCTCGCGCATATGAAGTCAGTTGGTTTCATTGAAGATCCTGGGCAAATATCCATGTTTTCTAATTGGTAGTGGGAGTAGGAAAGGCGAGGGGTAATGTGAAAAAAGATTTTCCCTGGGAGCACACCTTCAACCAGGAACAGTACCTATCCAGTATGGTGGTTTTGCAGGTATTTGCACTGCTACTGGTTTGTGCCGAATTAGCTTTATTGCTGGTAGTAAATCTATCTAATACAAGTAATGCGACCAATCTTGGACATACTTACAGAAATTATCTCTACTTTATCATGATAGGCTTTCAATTACTCTTCCTTTTTCTGGCCCGAATGAAACCGGCCAAATTCCCTCAGGATATTACGCTTTACCACAGAATCATTCTATTAGCAGATCTATATTTCTTGCTGTGCTGGGCAGCTTGCATGAGTAGTGTGGATCAACTGCTGCATGGCGATATTGCCGTTTACATCATGGGATGTTTTGCTATTGCTGTATCCACCAGATTTAGTCCTATTCAGTTTTTTATTGCATATGGCCTATCTTTGGCAATATTTCTGACCGGAGTAACCTTTTTTCAAACAGATCCGGAGAAACTATCTGCTCATTATATTAACGGTACAATGCTTGTCATAACTGCATACGCTGTGACATTAATCCTCTATAGAATGCGGATACGCGATTATAATTATCGCCGCACAATTGAACAGCAAAAAGAAGAAATGGAATTAAGGGTAAGGGAGCGTACAGCTGACTTGGCCCTGGCTAATGAAGAGCTTAAAGCCGAAATAAGCGAACGTAAAGCTGCTGAAGAGAAAATGATGTACTTTAGCATGCATGATCCTTTAACGGGGCTGTACAATCGTACCTATTTTGAAGAAGAGATGAAGAAACTTGAAAAAGAGAATTGCTCCAATGTGGGTTTAATTATGTGTGACGTGGATGGTCTAAAACTCATTAATGACTCCATGGGGCATGACAAAGGAGATAGTCTGCTCATCGCCACAGCTAATTTAATCAGGAATTGCTTTCGTTCCACTGATATTATAGCTCGAGTAGGCGGAGATGAGTTTGCCATTCTCTTGCCTAACACTTCCCAAGAAATACTAAAGGAAGCCTATCAGAGGCTGCAGGAAAACGCTGCCAGCTTAAATCAAACTCTGCCCGGTTTGCCCTTGAGTTTATCCATTGGTTTTGCACTGAGAACCGACCCCACTACCAGTCTAAGCCAATTGTACGTCGAGGCTGATAACAATATGTACCGGGAAAAGCTATACCGTAGCCAGAGCGCACGTAGTGCCATAGTTCAGACTCTGATGAAAGCACTGGAAGCACGTGATTTTATTACTGAAGGTCATGCTGAAAGACTGCAGGTTATGCTTGCTGTTATGGGCGTCGCCCTGGGTCTTCCCCCAAAAAGCATCGTTGATCTGCGTCTACTGGCGCAGTTCCATGATATAGGCAAAGTGGGTCTGAGAGATCGCATCCTGTTCAAGCCCGGACCTCTTACTCCAGAAGAAAAACAGGAGATGCAACGTCACTGCGAAACTGGACATCGCATTGCCCTGTCATCTCCCGATCTTATGCATATCGCCGACTGGGTGCTCAAACACCATGAATGGTGGAATGGTCAGGGCTATCCCCTAGGGCTGAAGGGAAAAGAGATACCACTGGAGTGCCGTATTCTAGCCATTGCAGATGCTTATGACGCTATGACCAGTGACCGGCCCTATAGAAAAGCTATATCCCATGAGGAGGCAATCACTGAACTGAGAAGATGTGCCGGAACTCAGTTCGATCCCGACTTGGTGGAAAAGTTTATTGCGGTTTTGAATACTCCTTATAGCCAAGAAAATATCTCCTAAACTTCGAAAAAAGCCTAGAGGGGGCGGACTGCTGCCCCCTCTTTTATTACGTATCGGACCGCGTGGAATTCGGCATCCATGTACTCAGTCCTCGCAGCTCAAAACATCCTGTTTTCTCGCTCCGCGTCGCGGTCCCCAGTTTCGTCGTGGGTTGCAACGGCTCGTCGTACGTCACTCGCCCGGCTAATACCCCTGCTCAAGCCATACCCGATGTTTTCATCCATTGTGGTCTGTGTCACAGGTGACGATTGTTGTTAAAACGTTTTTCATCCAAGTGGTAGTGGAAGCTTTAGCTTAGAAGTACCTTGCTCTCACCTGATTATTGGCAGGACCCGGTGACAGAGTCGTCCTACGAGTAGAGGAGGCTGAAGCCTCCTCTACATCTCAGACTGTCGAAGAAGTCTATTAATGGTTAGAAGTTCGAATCGAGTAGGGTGCAGCTGCAGTAGCTTGCTGCAGCAACATCCCTCTCACAGAACCGTACGTACGGGCCTCGTATACGGCTCCTGGCAAACCTTATCTTTCGTAATAGAATGACAAAGTACCGGTCTTGTACGT
>JAKPGY010000121.1 GCA_029550685.1 Bacillota bacterium | reverse complement strand
AGGAAATTGGTTCCGGGTTTAGGTTTTTGGCTGTCATTAGGCTGCATCTGATCTCCTCATTTCCCCTGGCGGGCCTCCTCTTTCCAGGTACGGAAAATCGTTGTGGATTGAGGTATTCCGTACTCATCCATTTTGGCTTGCATGAGTCTCATCATGTCCATAACGCTGCTAAACCGGCATGTCTCTCCGCTGGGCACGAACTCCAGGTAACCCTGCAAGTCGTTGCCGGCGCTTAACGAGACATTGACAATGAATTCAGCGGGACGTTTTACCATATTGGCTGACAATTTCTCGGCCCTCCCAGAGTTAATATTGATAAACATTCTTACCAATACCATTTATATCACCTACGGTGTTACAGGAAGATTACAGAAGCGTTATAAATGGATTATATTGGCAGGCTCATAAAACGGGTGGAAGCCATATCCATCTTTATATAGATAACGTTGGAGATAGTTCTTATGTCCCAATTTGGAAAAATGCTTGCAAAAATTTAGGACTTGAACTAGAATAAATTTAGGAAAATGTATTCTTAAAAACTAAACCTGACCGACAAAGGCAAACTTGCCGAAAGGCAAGGACGCAAAGCCATGGGTCTAACGCTTCGAACAGAAGTTATGATCGCCAGGCCGCCGAAGACAGGGTTTTTATATTTAAACCCTCTTGTCGGTCCCTCACAGGAGGGATTTTATGTTTCGCAAGGGGTTAAAAATAACGGCAAAAATTATTCTCTTGGCTTTCATTTGGACAACCTGTTTACCCCATATGGCTTGGGCTGCCCCATCTGGGGACATTTCCTTGAGCCGCAAAATTCAAATAGCTGTCAAAGTAACCAACTCGGGACGGCAGACCGCTACTGGCGTCAAGGTCCAGCTTCCACTTATCAGTGCTGACTCACAGTACCAACAGACCATTGAAGAGACCTTTAACCAGAAGGTAGAAAAAATCGTCGAAGGTGAAGCTGGAAGCCGCATCGCTCATATCATAATAGATTCCATAGCTCCAGGCCAAAGTGAGACCATTACGGTTAATTATGCACTGCAAATAAAACCAGATGGCGGTCTAAAGGCTTCCTCATCATCCGGACTTCAGCAGTATCTGAAACCATCCAACAAAATTGAAAGCAACCATTCTGCGATAGTCGCAAAGGCCAAGGAGCTCACAGCCTCTTCTGAAAGCGAATTGGACAAAGTTAATAAAATAGGAAGTTTTATAAGTTCCCACATGACTTACAAACTTAATTCTCCCCATAAAAATAAGGGAGCTATCAGTGCTTTGCAAAATGGCGAAGGTGTTTGCGAAGACTATGCAGCTCTTTTCATAGCATTGGCTAGGGCTTCCGGCTTGCCAGCCCGCCAAGTTAATGGTTTTGCTGATCCCAAACTCACCGGTGCCAGTTGGAAGTCACGTAGTCAGGAAGTGTCTCTCCAAGGATTCCGTCACTCCTGGGCAGAAGTCTACCTCCAGGGATATGGTTGGGTCGCTGTAGATCCCACCTTTGGAATCTATCCCCAGAAAGGCAAGGATAATTTAGTGGAATTGTCACCCTCGCATATCGCTCAGAATTATATGGATCAGCCGGTAAAGGTGAGTTATAGCGGTAAGAATTTAGCGGTAGGTTGGGGTAATCTTTTGATCAACAACTAAACTAAAACGGTTTGCAAATAAAAAAGCAGGATACATTTCCTGCTTTTTTATTATAGATAAGGAACGCAGTAGGAATAATTGTAAAATCCTTAAAAGCCTCTATTGTCTTACACAATTCTAATATGGAAAGGTATTTCCAGCAGGCAAATCAGGAGTATATCTCCAGGGGCAGGACTGGTTGGATCTCGGTAGTTATGATCAGAAACCGGTTATCTTTGTTAAAGCCATCTTTAATTCTTTCCATCACTTTTTCACCCTGCTCATAAGCCAAGCCAGGCAGCATAAGCACATATTGGTTGCTGCTCCAACGAGTTATAACATCGCCTTTGCGCAGGCTATTTACCAAAAAGGTTTCTAATTGATCCATGCCTTTTTTCACCAAACTGGTATCATTCCGGTGAGTGTTATCCATGATAGATACCAAAGCCATGAAAACTGACAAGCCTAATCTTTCTCCCCGGCGGCGTTCCAGTTTGTATATCTCTTTAAAAACTTCAGCATCGCAAACAAATGCTCCCTGATTATCAGCTTTTTCCTGGAGATGGTTTTGAATGCTATTAAGATCCAGTCCTTCGAGCTGCCGATTTCCCGCTGCCTGTACTATTCTCTGCAGATCAGCAGAAGGTTTAATTCCTAGATCCTGGTAAAACTTGTTGGTGGTATAGGTATAGTGATTGCGGGCTTGCTTGATTCGTCCTTCGTTTACTAAGGCTTTTAGATAATAACGGTGAATATCTTCTTCGTAGGGATAAGTTCGCAGGGCTTGTTCACAAATGGTTATGATCTTTGAGTTGTCGCCCCGGGCAGCCAATAGTTCCATCAATTCCATGACTACCTGCAGGTACAAAGATTGAAGATAGTTGCGCACTGGGATGGTCCACTGGCAGTAATAGCTTTCCGGCAGGTATTCCCCTCCATACAGATCAACAGCCTGCAGCAGCAAATCTTCAGCCTGCTCAGGTTGGTTCTGTTTTAAAAAAAGGGCCTGCTGGGCCTTGTTTTCAAACTCTTCTACATCCAGCCAGTAATCTACACTTTTATTCCAGTGATAACAGCCCTGGGAGAAAACAATATAATCTTGATCCTTGGTTGGGCTTTGGCCTAGAGTTTTACGCAGGCGGAATATGAGGGCACGGACAGCCCCACGTGGGTCAGAATATTCCTGATCAGGCCAAAGGTTCTCAAAGGCTAGCTCTGGTACTATGCCTGTGTTCCGGTTGGTTATGATATACTTGAATAATTCCCATACTCGATAGGAACTATCCTGAGATAATAATTGCCCGGCCCGTTTGACTTCAAACTTACCTAGCGTTGTTATTTCCAGCTTTGAATCATGCATAGCAGTTTTCCATTACCCTCAAAATACCCTGGACAATAATACTTCAGCAAAAAACAGTAAATTCCTCCTTAATTTATAATTAATTTAAATATATATTACCAATTGCGAAGATATGCTTTTGTCTTAATAGGGTATCAAAGTAGCCAGGTTTTCGACACTGTTCCCTGATACCTGATTAATAACCGTTACTCTTCTGTCTGGGTTGGTGTTCAACCTGCAGAACTATATACCCATTGTAAGCCGATAAAGTTACCGTATCTTCCGGGCCGATTTCACCGTTGATAATCTGGCGGGACAGGAGGGTTTCCACCTCATGCTGGATCAGTCTTCTTAAAGGACGGGCTCCATAGGCCGGATCAAAACCTTTATCAGCCAGAAGCTCCAAGGCGGTTCTATCCCAGCGCAGGTGCGCTTGCACATTCTGCCGAAAACGCAGAGCCAGATTCTTAAGCAGCAGTTCAGCGATGGCTTGAATCTGTTCCTTTTCCAAGGCATGGAAGACAATGGTTTCATCCACTCGATTCAAAAACTCCGGCCGGAAGTACTGTTTAAGCAGATCCGTGACTCGGGCTTTCATTAGCTGGTAATCGCCCCCGTTAGCCTGATACTCCAGGATCTCATGACTTCCTATATTAGAGGTCATAATCACTATGGTATTACGGAAATCTACGGTGCGCCCTTTACCGTCGGTTAAACGCCCATCATCCAGTATCTGTAATAGCACATTGAATACATCATTATGAGCCTTTTCGATCTCATCGAACAGTATTACCGAGTAAGGCTTGCGCCGTACAGCCTCAGTCAGCTGACCGCCTTCATCATAACCTACATAACCCGGTGGTGCACCGATCAAGCGGGCTACAGTATGCTTTTCCATGTATTCTGACATGTCAAGACGAATCATAGCCCGTTCATCATCAAATAAAGCTTCAGCTAGAGCTTTACTCAATTCTGTTTTACCTACCCCGGTGGGCCCCAGGAAAATAAAGCTGCCTACCGGCCGCTGGGGATCTTTTAAACCTGCCCGTGAGCGTAAAACCGCATCAGCCACGGCTTTTACAGCTTCTTTCTGACCGACAACCCTCCGGTGAAGAATCTCTTCCAAATGCAGCAGTTTTTCCCGTTCACCTTCCAGCAGCCGGCTAACCTGTATACCGGTCCAACGGCTAACCACCCGGGCAATATCTTCTTCGTCTACTTCCTCCTTCAGCAGCCTACTCTGCTGCTTACCCGCCAGAGCTTCCTGTTCCGCAATGAGACGACGTTCCAGTTCATTAAGCCGCCCGTATTTCAATTCGGCAATACGATTTAAATCATACTCCCGTTCGGCCCGTTCCATTTCGGTGCGTACTTCTTCCATTTCTTTTTTAATATCCCGTACCCGGGCAATAGCTTCCTTTTCAGATTGCCACTGAGCCTTCATAACCTCGGATTCGCTGCGCAAATCCTGCAAATCTTTGAGCAGTAGTTGGAGCCTTTCTTTTGAGGCTTGATCGGTTTCCTTTTCCAAAGCAGCCGCTTCTATTTCCAGCTGCATAATGCGCCGGGTTATATCGTCAAGTTCTGCCGGCAAGCTGTCAATCTCCGTACGCAGTTTGGCGGCTGCCTCATCCACCAGGTCGATGGCTTTATCGGGTAAAAAGCGATCGGATATATAGCGGTCTGAAAGAACCGCTGCTGCTACCAGAGCTGCATCTTTGATACGGACCCCGTGATGCACCTCATAACGTTCCCGGAGGCCCCGCAAGATGGAAATGGTGTCTTCCACGCTGGGTTGGTCAACCATCACCGGTTGGAAGCGCCGTTCGAAAGCCGCGTCTTTTTCGATATGTTTGCGGTATTCATCCAAAGTGGTTGCGCCTATTGCCCGAAGTTCTCCCCGGGCGAGCATGGGTTTTAGAATATTGCTGGCGTCCATGGCACCTTCCGCAGCACCAGCTCCCACCACGGTATGCAGCTCGTCAATAAATAAAATAATCCGGCCGTTAGAGTCCTGAACCTCTTTTAATACCGCTTTGAGTCTTTCTTCAAATTCCCCTCGATATTTAGCTCCTGCCACAAGTGAACCCATATCCAAAGCCATTAAGTGCTTATCCTTTAAGCCTTCCGGAACATCCTTGCTGGTGATCCTCCGGGCCAAACCTTCCACTATGGCTGTTTTACCTACTCCCGGCTCACCAATTAATACCGGATTGTTTTTAGTCCGCCGGGACAGAATTTCAATTACCCGGCGTATCTCCTCATCTCTTCCAATTACCGGATCTAGCTTGCCTTCGGCTGCCATCTTGGTCAAATCCCGTCCATAGCGGGTCAAAGCCTCGTAGCTGTCTTCCGGATTATCACTGGTCACCCGTTGTGCTCCGCGCACACTGCGCATGGCTTGCAGCATTTTTTCCCGGGATAAACCAATCCGGGTCAGTAAATTTTTTAGTTCTGGTTCGCTGTCAGCCAATAATGCCAACAGCAGGTGTTCCACACTAATATATTCATCTTTTAAATTTTGAGCTTCTTTTTCTGCCCGGCTTATTACCCGGGACAAAGCCCCACTCATATATACCGGTCCTTCATAGCCATATACCGAAGGCACAGCGTCCAAAATCTGATTCAATTGAGTTCCTAACCAACTAGTGTTTATCCCTGCCTGTTCCAGTAGCCGTGGAGTAATGCCCCCTTCCTGTTGCAACAGAGCAGCCAGCAGGTGTTTTCCTCCTATTTCCTGGTGGTGTCTATCCGCCGCTATTTGCTGGGCAGCCATAAAGGCCTCCCGTGATTTCTGGGTCAATCTCTCCAAATTCATTCTCATCACCACTTTCCTTTTGGATTATAATTTGAGGTTGGCAGTTTCTCATGCGTCCCTGGCAAATAAAGCCGGCCTGCTAGTTTTCTCAAAAATATTAGTCAATATTGGTCATTAATGTTAATAATTGCCCTCATTATTTAATGTTCTGGTATCTTTATGGCTACTATTATTATAATTCGCTCTATTTTTATGGTCAATATTGGTCAAATTGTTATACTAATTAGTGCCTACTTCCACAAGAATATTGACAAGAGACTGCGATTCCGCCATGATTATAAGGAGATGGTCCGAAAGGTGCGATAAAATCATGGAAGATTTTACTACGTTTGTGTGTTATGCTTTAAAGTCCACCATGAAAAAGGTGGAACGTCATATAATTAAGGGGCTAGATGAATTCGGAGTCAATATGGCCCAGTCTTTTATACTGTTTTGCCTGCTGGAAAAGGACGGTTCCACCTTGTCGGAAATTGGCAACCGGGCGCAGATTGAAAACTCATCCCTTACCACTATGGTAGACAAATTGGAGCGGGATGGTCTGGTGGAGAGGCGTTTATGTTCTCAGGACCGGCGCGTGATTCGTTTGCATTTAACTGACAAAGGCCGGGCGATGGGACAGGAAATATTGAGTATCGGCACCCAGCTAAATAACCGCTTTAGGAATGAATTGGGAGATATCAGTGAGGACTTTATGAAGGGATTGCACATTATATCCAACACTTTGGATAATTTAGATCACCAGCAGCATTAAAAGACTGGCAAAAAGGCATGGGTAGGTCCCATGCCTTTTTTAATGTCTATAATTCATCTGAGCAATAGGTTAGTTCTTTCCGCCCAGGTTGACCTGGCTTTTAGTATCTATGATTCGTCAGAAGCCAGACCTAAAATATCTAATAAAGCTATGGTGATGCTGAGTACAATTGCTACTACCGTGGCTAGTCCCATTCCTTTCAGAGTGACTGCCCCCAGGGTCAACTGCGCCCCGCTTATACCCAGGATCAAAACCACCGAAGTCAAGATTAGGTTGCGAGGCCTGCCATAATCGATCTGCGCTTCCACAAGCATACGAATACCTGAGGCAGCAATGGTTCCAAACAGCAGCAGGGATACTCCACCCATGACCGGCGATGGAATGTACTGAATGGCGGCTGCCAGTTTGCCCACAAAGGAAAGCAGTATAGCAAAGACTGCTGCTCCGCCGATGACCCAGGTACTATAAACCTTGGTTATTGCTAGAACGCCTATGTTTTCACCATAGGTGGTGTTGGGGGTAGATCCCACAAAACCTGATAACATAGTGGACAAGCCATTGCCTATCAGCGAACGGTGTAAGCCGGGATCTTCCACTAAGTCTGATCCAACTATACTGCTGGTTACAAACAGATGTCCGATATGTTCTGCCACTACTACCAGTGCGGCAGGTAAAATTATGGCGATAGCAGCCGGATTGAATTCCGGGAGGTACAAAGTAGGAAACCGTAACCAGCTAGCTGCCTGAATGGCTGCTACATCAACCATTCCCATAAAGAAGGCCAGTCCATAGCCAGCCAAAACTCCTAACAATATCGGAATAATTGCCAGAAAACCCCGGAATAATATGGATCCCAGTACTGTAAAAGCCAGAGTGAATACCGACACAATGACTACCTGGGGATCGGGTGACCAGGTTGCCCAGGTCATGCCTTCCGGGGGAATCAATCCAGCCATTTGGGCTGCAGTAGGGGCCAGTTCCAGTCCAATAACCGCTACAATGGCACCCATAGCCGCAGGGGGGAATACCACATCAATCCAGCTGGTACCTGCAGCTTTTACAATTAACCCTACTAGCACAAACACCAGACCTACGCAAATGAATCCCGACAGGGCAGCATTATATCCGTACTGGGGTAATACCAGTAAAACCGGTGAGATAAAAGCAAAGCTCGATCCCAGATAAGCAGGGATGCGTCCTTTACAAATCAACAGGTAAAGCAGAGTGCCAATACCGTTAAAAAGCAGGATAGTAGCTGGGTCAACTCCGAAAATAACCGGCACCAGTACCGTGGCTCCAAACATAGCAAACAGGTGCTGCAGGCTCAGAGGTATTGTCTGTAATAACGGCAAACGCTCCTCGACACCAATTTCTCGCTTGGTCAATGTTATCCCTCCCAGTTATTACACTACAATAGGAACAATCGGTCTCCCGCATCCCCCAAGCCTGGAACAATATAAGCTTTATCATTCAGGCAGGGGTCAATGGCGGCGGTATAGATTTTTACCTGGGGGTATTTACTGTTAATCTGTTCTATACCTTGATTAACAGCCAGTGCACAAACAAATGCAATATTGCCCGGATCATATCCTTTCTCCATAATAAATTCCAGAGCTTTTACGCCACTGTTACCGGTAGCCAACATGGGATCAAGTACTATCACCCGGTCATATTGCTCCACCTCATCAGGAACAGTATTCAGGTAGGGTTTGGCTTCCAGGGTATCATGATCTCGATACATGCCCACATGGGCAACCCGCGCCGAAGGTAAAAAGGTTTGAAAACTCTCTACAAAACCTAGCCCAGCTCTTAGAATAGGTACCAGCAGTATGCGGCTGTCATCTACAAAGGAACACTCCGCCGGGGTATCCAGAGGAGTGATTACTTGATCCTTTTGTACTTCCAGCTCACGGCAGGCTTCGACTGCCAGCAGCAAACCTAGGAAATTCAAGGCCTCTCTAAACTCTTTAAGGTGACTGTCGCGGTTGCGCAATATCCGCAAGGCATTACCGGCCAGAGGATGGTTTATAACATGAACTGTGTCCACCGTTTCCCTCCTTTCCAAATTTGGTCGCAAACCAACCATAAGATCTTCGACATTTATCTGTTGAATCCTCTAACAATTGTTGGATATAGTCTAAAAACATATGGCCTTAACTCTTTGTTCAACCCGCTATCGAATATAGTTGAAGCAAGCTTTTAGCCAGATCTTTAAACACCGGAGCAGCGCTCTCAGCTCCTGAGATACCTTCTTCAACCATAACTACCATCGCCCAACGAGGATTTGAGGCCGGTAGATAACCGCCAAACCAGGTATTGAGAATCTCTTCCTGCTGTTCATTCACCTGACCGGTTTGACTAGTTCCAGTTTTTCCCGCCATACTTATTTCCGGCAGAGAAGCACTGCGGCCTGTTCCTTCTTCCAGGGTCAAAACCAGCATATGCTGCAGCTTTCGGGCAGTATCCGCTGATAAAACTTGTTCCGGAGCCGGGAGGTCCGGGTAATGTTTGTGTCCTTGTTCATCAATATAGTGGAGAACTAAGGAGGGAGGAATCCACTGGCCATCATCGGCTATAGTGGCCAGCAGTGTGGTTAATTGCAAAGGTGTTAACTGCACTCCCTGCTGACCTAGAGCAGCGTTGCCCAACCCCGCCGGCCCGGGGTAAATGTGGACATAACTGCCAGCATAATAGGGGCCATAACCGACCAGGTTTTCGTCGGTTATATGCAGTTTACCAGTATACTCCTCCAGGGCTTGACGACCTACCAAACGTGCTATTTCAATAAAAGCCGGGTTACACGAAAAAGCCAAAGCCTGTTCAAAAGTAAGATCACCATGACCTTCTTCCTTCCAACAGGATATTTCCAGCTGCTCATTAAAGCGATAAGCACCACTGCAGTGAAAAGCGGTGGAGAAATCCACCACCCCTTTATCCAAGGCAGCTGCGGCTACCAAAATCTTAAACAGTGAACCGGGATGATAGCTGGTCAGGGCACGGTTCATAAGAGCACTTTCCTGATTAGTACTGATAACCTGGCTTACCTGATAGGGATTAAAGGTTGGTCGGCTGGCCATGGCCAACACCTGCCGGGTTTTGACATCCATAACTACAACCGCCCCTTTTTTAACCCGTTGATCCATAACTTTTTCCACCTCGATCTGCACGCGTTTATCGATGGTGAGAACCACCGAACCTTTGCTCTGATCCTGTCGCTGGCGTATTTTATACATCAGACCATTTATGGTTTCACCTCTGGCATCCTTAACAGATACCAGTTCCAATGATGAAGGGCTGTTGCTCAATACTTTATCATAAACCCGTTCTATACCCGATAAGCCCCGGGATGCTTTACTCTGCTCCACTGTACCAATGACATGGGCTAAAAACCCATCTACCGAATAGCGTTTTTGTACCGGAGCTACTACTACACCGGGAATAGCTTGAGTCTGCAGCCGGGCCACCTGGGAAGACGAAAGGTCAGTGACTAACCTTACGCAAGCTTCTCCAGAGCGGATACTATTCTTAATCTCTTTAGCTGCCTGCTCTTGATTCAGTTCCGGTATCAAAACCGCTAATCTTTGCACCAGTCTATTTATCATGGAATCGCCGATTGCCGTATTTTTACCCGAGGGTTGCGCCTGGGCAAAATACTGCCTAGGGAAACAATATAAAGCAGAGGCAGTATGGATACCGGTCAGAGGCTGATGGTTTCGGTCCCAAATGGTACCGCGGTCATATTCTTTCAGTTCAATTTGCTGACTGCGCATAGCCACCGCTTTGGCAGCTATTTCTGGCCCGCGCACCAGTTGATAAAAGGCAACCAATACCGATAACCCGCTGAATATTATTAAAAATATGACCATGAGAAGGGTGATACGAAAAGTGTTCAAGGTAACTCCTCCAGCCAGACTTTAACTTAGCATGGACTATGTTACCGGCAGTTATTCCTGAGCTACAATGGTGAGGGAAAAAGGCAGGTTATCCAAAATATCTAAGAGATCAGGCAGTGTATCCGCGGTACCTCGAATCACCACCAGCCCTTGCTGGCGATCCAGTGTGGATACAATGCCCAAATGGTCAAAACCCTCAATTAAGCGAGTAAGCATATCAATATCAGCAGGATTTACCTGAGCTACTATATTACTCATGATTATCTTGCCTCAGTCGATACAGGATGGAATAATTGGCAACAGGCTGATTGAAAGGTATGTAAACATGTTGACAAGCATGACGAGCCCGGTCAATTTCCTGCCCTTCGCTATCGTATAAATGCTCTAACTGCAAGGAAATGACTCCGGCTTGCGGAGTAAGCAACCACAAAGGATCACCCGGCCCAAAATTAGCCCGTTGCTCTACTTCTATCCAGCAACGCTTCTCATCGTAACCCTGTACCATCCCGCAAAATTCCGCCCGATCTTGATTTTTATTATTTTCCGGATCCTGAAGATCAGCATTACGACCATCTATAAAACCGCGGGTAAAGGGACGGGTGGCTACTGCTTGCAGCTGGCTCAGCCAATATTCCAGTTGGGCAGGTTCGCTAAAAGTACCGTTCCGGTAATGATCCAGGGCTTCCCGGTAAACCCGGGTAACAACGGCCAGGTAGAGAGGGCTTTTCATACGGCCTTCAATTTTGAAAGCATCTATACCGGCCTCTACCAGCCGGGGCAATTGTTCCAATAGGCATAGATCCCGGGAATTCAAAATGTAACTGCCCCGCTGATCTTCATGAATGGGAAAATACTCACCGGGACGTTTTTCCTCCATCAAGGTATATTTATACCGGCAGGGATGGGCACACTCACCCCGGTTGGCACTGCGACCGGTCATAAATGACGATAAAAGGCAGCGCCCCGAGTAAGACATGCACATGGCTCCATGGATAAACATCTCAATTTCAAGGCCGGTACGTTCTTTAATAATAATTATCTCATCCAGGCTCAATTCCCGGGCGGCTACAATGCGGCGAGCTCCCAGGTCGCGATAAAAAGCTGCCGCTTCATAGTTGGTTACATTAGCCTGGGTGCTAATAGTAATGGGGATGGTAGGAGCATAGCGGCGGGCCAAGCGTATTATTCCCAGATCGGAAATTATCATACCGTCTACCCCGATTTCCTCCAGTTTTTCCAGGTAAGCCGGCAAATCTTTGAGGTCTTCATTGTGAGCTAATATATTAACCGTTATATATACCCGTTTGCCCAGCTGGCGAGCATAGTCTACCCCGGTCTGCAATTCCTGGAGACTTAAATTCCCGGCATAAGCTCTGAGACTATATTGGTATCCGCCGGCATATACTGCATCAGCCCCAAAAATAACAGCTGTATATAATTTTTCCAGATCACCGGCTGGCAGAACCAGTTCCGGCAGCTTATTGACCTGTATACTAGTATCAATCAATATATCGCCCCTTGGCTATTAAGTGATCTTGGTAAGTGACTGAAAATTGATGGCTGCCATCTCCCCGTGCCACATAATATAAAAAGTTGTGCTTCTGAGGATGTACAGCAGCTTCCAGGCTGGCCAGGCCAGGGTTGGCGATGGGACCGGGGGGCAAACCGGGATTCTTATAGGTGTTATAAGGATCATCAACCTCTAAATCCGCATAGGTTAGTGTTTCCTTATGATTGGGCAAACAATACAGAATAGTGGCATCAATTTGGAGCAGCATTCCCCGGGCCAGGCGATTATATATTACTCCGGATATAACCTCCCGTTCAGAGCTTACCTGGGCTTCTCTTTCAATTAATGAAGCCAGAGTAACCACTTCGTTAACAGTCAACCCAGTGTCAGCGGCATCAGAAGCCAGATTATCCTGCCAAATCTTATCGAAGGTGGCCAACATGTGCTGGATCATTTCCTGAGCGGTTATATCATCAGGAATTATATAGGTATCTGGAAACAAGAATCCCTCTAGAGGATTCTTTACCTGGGCCGAAGCGCCTTCTAAAAAAGTGAAAGCATAATCAGCTTGCAGGGCTTCCTCCCACTCCTCACGGGTAAAGAGACCCTTTTTCACAAACAGGTCGCCAATCTGAGCTACCGTATAACCTTCAGGGATTGTAATGGTCTGGGTTACCACTGCTCCCCGGGCTATAGCCCCAGCAATATCGGCCAGGGATTGGCTGCGCTTAAACATATAATGGCCAGCTTTCAGCTGGCTGTCCAACCCTTCTTTGCGGCAATAGGATAAAAAGGCTCTCTGGCTGCGAATCAATCCTTCTTTTTCCAATAACTCTGCTATTTCCCGGGCAGTACTGGCTGCAGGTATGCGTACCTCTATAGGTTGGTGATCATTAGGATCTACGGGTGCATACTGCTGGTTGAAAAAAGCATAACCCATCAAGGTTACGCATATTAACAGCAATAAGGATAGCAAAATAACAGGCCGACGTTTAGTAAATCTTTTTATCGAGATTTCACTCATATCCTTCTCCTGAGTCTGAAGGGACCTGGTATTCTGTCCCTGGCGATTCATCGCCGAAATCGTAATTCTCTATGTCAACCGTGGTAATATCATCCTGGTAATCTTGGGGCATATCGGCAAAGTCCAAGGGTGTACTCAGCTTCGGCCCGGTATATATGAGAGTATGCAAGGGATTATAATAATCAGTAGCCAGCTGAACCTGCTGGGCAAGATCACCATTTTCATCGAAAACCCGCTTAAAAGATCGGGCCACATATCCAGGGAATCCCTTAACCTCAATCTTTTCCTCACCCGGTTGCAAGGCCGGATTCTCCTGCCGGATTTCCTGAAAAGGTATTACTTTATCTATAACACTGCTAACCTCAACTCGTTTTTTATTGCTCAGGTGACCGTAAAGAGTAACAGTCAGCCGTCCCCCTCCGGTAGCAGTATGAATATAGATAGGATGACCGGTATTATTCTTAAATCGGAAATCCTGAATCCCATAAGCAACTGTTGCATCCAGACCAACCGGGACATAGGCCACAGCTAAAGCATGATTGTGACGCTCCACTACTTCCAGATCTGCTAGCAGTACTGCATTATATAAGGTAGAAGATACCTGGCATATGCCGCCACCCACACCGGGTTCGAACCTGCCGCTGACTATCACCATAGCATCCCGGTAGCCAGTCTCAAAACTCCTGGCTCCCACAGTCTGGTTAAAGGAAAAGATTTCTCCGGGTTTGATAACCCGCCCGTTGATAGCTGTAGCCGCTCTAGTTAAATTATGGGTTCGGTCCACTTCGCCACTGTTATACCAGGTGCTGTATGAAGACAGTTCCCCCATTACCTGCAGGTCTGCCTCGCTTATCGTAGGATAAACCTTATCAATCACAATAGGTATTCTAAGCTCATCTAAGGTCGACCAATTCTTAGGCATTCTTTCCCAGGTAGCCTCAATATTTACCTGTTTCCCATCCTTACCTGGCACGACTACCAGTCCTTCGGTCCGGTCAACTTCCAGTCTTGGATTTTCTGGCGGCTGGCCCAGTAGTTCGTTCCATTCTTCTGCCAGTTTCTCCAGGATAACCTGGTTGTATTTAATGGGCGGAGCATAAGCAATCTGCTGAGATCCGTCCAGGTTAAGCAACTTAGAACGAATGCTGCGTTTTTGTTCTTGCTGCCATATTTCATCAACAGCTTGGTTGATATCTACTTTTTCAGCAAGTTCACCCAAAGTAGTGAGATGGTTGAAGTCCTGGTAGTAAAAAGTCACGGGAGTTCGGTACAAATCATAAAGATGGGCCTCTATTTCTGCAGCTGCTTGGTTTCTGTCCTGACCTCCCACCGGTACCGAAGCAATAGCCACACCGGGCAGGAAATAGTCGGTATGGCAGAAAAATTGGTAGAAATAGAGCGTTAGAGCCGCGGTTATGCCGGCAGTAATTACTAAAAAATAAACCAGCCCTCTTTTTATTTTGTCACCAACCAAGTATTACTACCCCCACAACTTCGCAATGTAGTGCCAGCTATTCCTCTTCCCCTATTATACGACATAAGGGTACACATTCTATCAACAGTTTTCAAGAAAAAAACAGGGTAAAAGCCGCAGCTTCTCCCCTGTTTAACTATGTTTAGAGTTCTTCCGATTCTACCAGTTCCTGCCAGGCATCAGCTACGCGTTCCCATTCTTCGTCATCTTCTATGTCGCTTAAAAACTCGTTACCTTCCTCATCATAAACCACTTTGAGAATGATAACTTCCACTTCTTCATCTTCTGACTGTTCTTCCTCTTCTAGGGGAATTAATACCCGGTACACATCCTGCTCAATTTCAAGTTCCGCCAGCAGTTCAAACTGATGTTCTACTCCTTCATCATCTACCAGAACCAAGATAGGATACTCTTCGTCAAATATTTCTTCATTGGTCATTGCTTCACCTCATTTCGCAAACTAGTCCCATTCTAATATTTACCTGCTTTACTTGTCAAACTTCTGATTTGCAGCAGCATCCAGGTACCCTTGCAGAATATGAACCGCTGCCACCTTGTCGATAACCTGTTTGCGCCTGCGCCTGGACATGTCAGCTTCCAGAAGAATGCGTTCGGCACTGCGGGTAGTAAGCCTTTCATCCCAGTACACGACAGGTAACCCAGTACGATCCTGCAAGCTACGGGCAAATTCCTGTATTTCCTCTGCTTTAGGGCCCAGTGTTCCGTTCATGTTGCGGGGAAGCCCTATCACCAACAGCTGGCATTCCAACTGCTGGCACAATTCCTGCAGACTAGCCAAGTCATTATTAAGAGTGGTACGCTTCAGCACTGAATGCCCTTGAGCAGTCCATCCTAACGGGTCGCTGACCGCAATACCGATACGTTTTTCTCCCACGTCTAAGCCCATTATTCTCATAAAAGTACCTTCATATACCTCATTGACTGTCATGCACGTATAGCTCAACAGCCCCAGTTTGATGGGGCTGTTGCTGGTTACTGCTGCAGGTAGTTCTTTAATAAAACTTCTAAAACTTCGTCTCGCTCAATTTTACATATGAGATGACGTGCATCATTATGACTAGTTATGTAGGCGGGGTCGCCGGATATCATATAGCCAACCAATTGATTAATGGGATTATAGCCCTTTTCTTCTAGGGCCCGGTATACCTGCTGCAAAATAGCTCGTATCTTTTCTTCACTATCGCGATCCAGCTTAAAGCTAACTGTTTCGCCTGGTCCTTGAGGCATGTCCAACACCTCCTTGATACCAAGTTTCTACGTTTCCGGCCGGTTATCCTTTGTTTAGCTCAAGGTTTTTTCTACCAGCTCACGGGCTGCTGCTAAGGCCTCCTCCAATTTAGCCGGATCTTTGCCACCCGCTTGAGCCATATCGGCTCTTCCTCCTCCGCCACCGCCAGCTACCTGGGCAGCGGCAGCTACAATTTTGCCTGCATTTAATCCGCGTTTAACCAGATCCTGACTTACAAAACATACGAACAGTACCTTATCGTGAGCTACTGAACCTAACAAAACCACAGCATTACCCAACTTGTCCCGCAGCATTTCCGCGTTCTGACGCAGTGCGTTGGCATCCGCAGATGGTACTGCTTCAATCAATACCTTGGCCTCACCTATTGTTTTAGCCCTTTCCAGCAAGTTTTGGCTGGCGGCCTTAGCCATCTGGCCTTTTATAGCTTCGATTTCACGCTCCCGTTCACGCAACTGTTTATTTACCTGTTCTATGCGCTGGCTAATTTCTAAGGGGGTGGTTTTTAATAGCTCAGCAGCTGACTTCAATTCCTGTTCCATACTCTGAACATACTTCCAGGCACTGCGCCCGGTAACTGCTTCAATACGGCGCAGACCTGCTCCCACACTGCCTTCACTGGTAATCTTAAATAAACCAATCTGTCCAGTGCTACTGATGTGAGTACCCCCACACAGTTCCATACTGTAATCCTCTACCTGTACCACCCGGACCTCGTCACCGTATTTTTCCCCAAACAAGGCTATGGCTCCCATCTGCCGTGCTTCATTTAGGCTTTTGACAGAAGTGGTGACCTGGTAATCGTTCCATATGGCCTGGTTTACTCTTAGTTCAATTTCCTTAAGTTCCTCATCGCTTACCGAAGACAAGTGAGAAAAATCGAACCTGAGACGGTCGGGCTCCACCAGGGAACCCTTTTGCTGGGCATGCTCACCCAAAACCTGGCGCAGGGCCCGGTGCAGCAGATGGGTAGCAGTATGATTGCGGGCAGTATCCAAACGCAGTTCTTTATCAACTTTTAAATGTACTGTTTGTCCCTCGGCAAAAGATCCGTCAACCGTACCCAAGTGAATTATCCATTGGGCGGTTCTATGTACAGCCCGCACTTCCATTACCCCATCGGGACCTTGAATCACCCCGTGATCGCTGACCTGGCCACCACTTTCGGCATAAAAAGGTGTAGCAGCACTCACCATCATCACCTCACCGCCGGTGACCTGATTTACGCGGCGATTGTCCTGCACTAGAGCTAAAACCACCGCATCTTCTTCCAAATGCTCGTAACCGGTAAACTTAACCGCAGGAACCGGTGCCAGCAGTTCGGCCAATAAACGATCCTGGGCAAAAGCATTTTCTCCCTTGTTGGCCTGACGGGCTCGATGCCGCTGTTCTTCCATCATACGGTTAAAACCAATTCTATCCACTGTGAAGTTATTCTCATCGGCTACATCTTCCATCAAATCCAGGGGAAAACCATATGTATCATAAAGCATGAAAGCAGCTTCTCCATCAATGACCCTCTCTCCTCGCTGGAGGCTTTGCTGCATGATTTCTTCCACTTTTTTCAAGCCTTCATTGAGAGTGACGAAAAAGCGTTCTTCTTCCATACGGATAACTTCCACCACAAAATCGCGGCGCTGGGCCAGATAAGGATAGGCTTCCTGCATAATATCGCAAACTACATCTACCATTTTATACAGAAATGGCTGATTTATTCCCAGTAGCTTACCAAATCGTACCGCCCGGCGTAAAATGCGGCGTAAAACATAGCCTCTTCCGTCATTACTGGGCAGAACCCCGTCAGCAATCAAGAAGGTACAGGCCCGGCTATGGTCGGCAATAACCCGGAACGGAAAACCTTTATCATCCCGATCATACTTTTTCCCGGTCATTTCTTCAATCTTAGCTATCAAAGGTAAGAACAAATCTGTATCGAAGTTACTGTCTACTCCCTGCAGGATAGAGGTCAGTCTTTCCAGGCCCATCCCGGTATCGATGCTGGGCCTCGGCAATGGAGTCATAACCCCGGCCTCATCACGGTTATACTGCATAAAGACCAGATTCCAGATTTCCAGCCAACGGTCACAATCGCATTCACCTATAGCACAGTTTTCTCCACAAGCATATTCACTGCCCCGGTCATAAATAATCTCGCTGCAGGGACCACAAGGCCCGGTATCACCCATGCTCCAGAAATTATCTTTTTCGCCCAGGCGATATATCCGCTCAGCTGGAACGCCTATTTTATCTGCCCAAATGGCAGCGGCTTCATCATCGTCCTGGTAAACTGTGACATACAGCTGCTCTGCAGGCAGCTTAACCACAGCAGTTAAAAACTCCCAGGCATAGTGAATAGCTTCTTCCTTAAAATAATCGCCAAAGGAGAAGTTGCCCAGCATCTCAAAGAAGGTATGGTGCCGGGGAGTTCTGCCCACAGTATCTAAGTCATTATGTTTTCCGCCCGCACGTACACATTTTTGTGAAGTGGTAGCCCGTACATAGCTGCGGCGATCTATACCCAGGAATACATCCTTGAACTGATTCATACCAGCATTGGTAAACAGCAGGGTTGGATCATTTACCGGAACCAGCGATGAACTCTCCACAATGGTATGGTTATGCTGCTGGAAATACTCCAAAAAAGTTTTACGGATTTCTTTACTGGTCCACACGTTGTAGCCTCCTCTTTCCCACGATAACTCATCTAACTTATTTTCTTTTATCTATAAGGATGTGTCAATTGCACTGGCGTATTACTTGACTAATTTTTGGTACAACCAGCTTGTAAACACTTTCAAGGCAGCGGCCAGGGGTACCGCAAACAGCATACCCCAAATGCCCAGCAGCTTGCCTCCAGACAGCAAAGCAAATACTATAACCAGCGGGTGCAACCCCAATTTGTCGCCAATAATCTTTGGCGTGATCAAGCCGCTCTCCACCTGCTGAATAGCAAATACAGCCACAGCCATATAAAGAGCGAGCCGCCAGGAATCGGTTAAAGCTACGGCTACAGCGGGAACTGCCCCCAGAAATGCTCCGAAATATGGAATCAGATTGGTTACCCCAGACAAAATCCCCAGCATTAGCGGAAATTTTACCCCCAGCAAAAACGCTGCCAAGCCTACCATCACTCCTACAAAACTGGCCACCAGCAAATAACCTTTGCAAAACTCTATCAATACTTCATCAATAGAAGAAAACAGTTCCACCGCCTCACGGCGGCCCCGGGGGGAAAACAATTTAAGAATATTATCACGGATTCTCTCCCAGTCCACCAGAATGTAAAAAGCTAATATGGGCGAAAAGATAATAGCCAGTATTTTGCCTAAAAAACTGTACAGACCTCCTACAAAAGCTTGCAAAGCTTTGTATACATACTCGTTTACCCGGGATACATTTTCGTTAATAATCTCTCCCAAGCGCATCGGCATATCCAGCTTCTGCAGACGCTCGGCCATATTTTGCGCCTCGCCGGCATAATGAGGGATCATCTGGGCCATATCCGCGAGTTCCCCAATCATGCCCGGCAGGGCAAAAGATAAAAATACACCTCCTACCAGTAAAATCAGCACATAGAGAAGAATAATTGCCCATACTCGTTTAAGCCCTTGCTTTTCTATGAAGCGCATCGGCCTGTACAGCAAGTAAGCCAGAAGACCACCCACAATAAAAGGAGTGGTTACATCCCGTACTTGATATAAAAAGTAAATGGTGGCTGCAGCAACCACCAGGACAAAAAACCAACGGCTTAAACGTGTGCTATTAAACTCCAAAGCAACTACCTCTTCAGTATTCTTTCGGCTGTACCTCCGATATCATTAACCACATCCATCGCCCGTCTTGACTTAGCTTTTATTTGACGGGTCCGCTGCTTTACCTGTCCTTCATTGTTCACATAATACAGGGTGGCGGTTACACCCAGTATGGCTCCCAGCAGCAGGGCTGACCATTCCCTCATGGTTCCACCTCCGTTACATTAATTCCGATGAACGTTCCATGGCAATCAAAGTACCATCTTCAGCTACTTCATAAAGGTTCACCTTACCGCGGTTATAATTAAACTCCATAAAGCAGTTCCAGCAATAGTACTGGTCACTTCCTACTTTGCCAACCTGCAGGCCCCGGCATACAGGACAACGAGTAATCACTTTAAATTTCCTCCTTGCTCTTCTATTAAGCCACTGCTATAGCTTTTCCAGTTCACCTGTTCAACAGGAATCTGGCTGCGGCCCTGCAAAATATCACTTAGTATTCCGGCAGACACTTCAATTTCTCTCACCTGCTGATCACCGGACAGCAAAAAATCGCTGACTACCCCTATTTCCTTGCCTTCTGCATCGTAAATACTGTCACCTAATTTTTTCTGATATATCGATAATTCTTCCCCGTGCTGGTAAGATTTAATACTATTCAAATCATGGATAATAACGGATTCAGGAGTGAGTATCAGATCTTTGGCCTTTACCATACCGGTTCTGTGCTCATCAGTTTCTACCACTACATAAGCCAAGCGCAGATCATCACCGATTACAGCCCGCTCTACCCGGCCCACGATCTGGGCGGTCGGTTCAAAAAATAGAGGAAGGTTTTTAATATCTCGTAGCCGTACTCGCACTTGTAACCTCTCCTTCACTGCCTTTAAATAGTTTTCTCGCCTACAGAAAAAAAATGCACCGTCAACGCGGTGCTGAGAACGTCAAATAGTACAAAAATTAGATTGCCACGCTTACGGCTCGCTGTATTCGTCGTGAATCAAAGTAGTAGCGGAAACTTAAGTTTCCGCTACGGTAATCGCTGGTGCGGAAGCTAAAGCTTACGCTACCTCATTTTCACAGCAACTTTAATTGTGTTCACGACCTAGAGGTTTTGAACACATCAGGGGGCCCCGAAGGGAGTTTAATTTATGCTTAAGTCCTTAATTTATGTTTATATTATGCGGCCACCGCCTATGACCAGGTCTCCCTGGTAAAATACTACCGACTGTCCGGGGGTTATAGCACGCTGAGGTTCTTGAAAGCTGACTCGAATCTGATTGTTGTCAATTTTTTCGATTACGGCTTGAGCAGGACGGGCTGCTGATCGAATTTTAGCCTCTACCATTAGCGGGTGTTCTAAGTCTTCAATAGCAATCCAGTTGTTATCCATGGAAATCAGCTCTTTACGAAACAGGTGGCATTCGTCATCCACTATTAACCGATTAGCAGCTTGGTCAATCCCTATAACAAATACCGGTTTGCCTGCACTTATTCCCAGGCCTTTGCGCTGCCCAATGGTATAGTGGGACAAACCGCGATGGCGACCGAGTACTTCTCCCTGCAGATTAACTATCTCTCCCGGTTGCAGGTTCACACCCTGTTCCGTCAGGAATTCCCGGTAATCTCCAGTTATAAAGCAGATTTCCTGGCTATCCGGTTCCTGGGCTACCATTAATCCACGCTGAGCGGCTAGCTGCCGCACCTGCTTCTTGGTCATTTCCCCTAGGGGAAATATAATATGAGCCAACTGATCTTGTGTCAACTGATACAAGAAATAGCTCTGATCTCTGGCGGGATCAGTTCCCTTAAGCAGATGATAGCGACCGCTGGCTGAATGGTACTGTATACGGGCGTAATGACCGGTAGCTACCAGATCACAACCCCGTTTCCGGGCAATCTCCAGTAAGGCACCAAACTTAATCCAACGGTTGCATTCCACACAGGGATTGGGAGTACAAGCAGACTGGTAACTGGAACAAAAATAATCGATGATTTGATGCTTGAACTCCTTACGTAAGTCTACTACAGTATGTATAATTCCCATCCCTTCAGCAGCGCGGGCAGCCTTTTCACCCACAGCGGGATCCCAGTTAATCATAGTAAGTCCTTCTACCTCATAGCCTTGCCCTTTTAATAGCAAGCAAGCCATGGTACTATCCACGCCTCCGCTCATTAATACCGCTACTTTCATTTCCTGCCCGCCTCCTTATTCACTTTTTTATACCATTAGGGCTGTTTGGTGGCAAGTGGCTGGTATCCTCAGCTATATTGATCTATAATGACAGCAAATAAGCGAGAGGACCAACCACTGTGAATCTATTTGACTTAAACGCCGGTTCATCCAAGCAAAAACATGCTCCCCTGGCTTATCGTATGCGACCCAGAAATCTGGACGAAATACTAGGCCAGAAAAAGGTGATAGGCCCCGGTTCGCCGCTGCGCAGGGCTATTGAACGGGATGAACTTCATTCCTTCGTTCTGTATGGACCACCCGGAACCGGTAAGACCAGCATTGCCCAGATTATTTCTGCCATGACTCATTCCTATTTTGTCCCTATGCAGGCGGTTACAGCAGGAGTGGGAGACATTCGCAAAGTTGCTGCTGATGCGGCTGATCGTCTCAAATATTACCAACAGAAAACTATTTTATTCATCGATGAAATTCACCGTCTCAACAAAGGTCAGCAGGATGTACTGCTGCCTTTTGTAGAGGAAGGAACTCTCTTGCTTATTGGGGCTACCACAGAAAACCCTCTTTATGAGATCAATAATGCTCTCCTCTCCAGAGTCAAGCTGTATATACTGGAGGCCTTGGAAACAGAAGATATTAAAGCTATCATAAAGCAAGCCCTGTCTGACAGCGAAAGAGGCCTGGGAAACTACCATATTAGTTTTGCCGGAAATGCGCTGGATATCCTGGCAGCTGCCAGCAAAGGCGACGCCCGCATAGCTTTAAATATTTTAGAAACCCTGGTCAATTCCTTTCAGGAAAACGATTCCCTGACCATTGATGATGAACTGATTCAAAAGGTAACCGGTCATCCTATTCTGAAGTATGACCGGGACGGGGATTATCATTATGACACTATCTCCGCCTTTATAAAAAGTATCCGGGACTCTGATCCCGATGCAGCCGTCTTCTGGCTGGCGGTAATGCTGGAAGGTGGAGAAGACCCGCGTTTTATAGCTCGACGCCTGATTATTCATGCCGCTGAAGATATTGGCATGGCCGATCCCCGGGCATTGCTTATCGCCAGTGCCGCAGCTCATGCTGTTGATTATGTCGGACTTCCGGAAGCCCGAATCCCCCTGACTGAAGCCACCATTTACCTGGCTACTGCTCCCAAAAGCAATTCCAGCGTTGTGGCTATTGACAGGGCGATATCCGCCGTCAAGCAGCTGAGCAGAATAAAGGTACCGCCTCACCTGGCTGACACCTCCCATTCCCAAGCCAAAACCAAGCTGGGCAAAGGACAGGGTTATAAATACCCCCACAGTTATGGCGGTTATGTAAAGCAGACCTATCTGCCTCCGGAAGCGGCAGATCTGCAATTCTATTTTCCCAGTGAAAATGGCCTGGAACCAAAAATACGTCAATTCATGGAAAAAATATCAGATCTGCAAAAACGGCCGCCCCATAAATAATCCACCCCCAGCTGTTGTATACAGCTGGGGGCTACACGGTAACCAGCTAGTTTTTTCAGATTTATATAAACTGATCTATCATTTTTTGCAGCTGAGCTTTGCCTTGAGCACCCACCACACGCTGAGCTTCATTACCATCCTTAAAGATAACCAGAGTTGGGATGCCACGAATCCCGAACTGGGCTGCCAGTTCTTTGTTTTCATCTACGTTTACTTTTCCTACCTTTAGTTTACCTTCATAATCGGCAGCTAGACTTTCCACTACGGGACCAACCATTTTGCATGGTCCACACCAGGGAGCCCAAAAGTCTACCAACACCGGCAGTGTTGACTGCTTAACTTCCTGATCAAAATTATCATTGGTCAGCGTTTTTACTTCAGCCATTAATATGCCCTCCTTCTTATTTGCCCGGAGCTAGCGGATCAAACGACCCATTAAAGTTACGATTTCCCGCAAGCCCTCTCCATCAGGGTCGTTTCGTGTAACCGACAGCAGACAATCCCGGGCATGATTTTCAAAAATTAATATTCCCACCTGATTGATGGCTGATTTGACAGCCGCTACCTGGTTCAGCACTTCCCCACAATCAGCTTCTGCTTCAATCATTCGCTGAATGCCTCGTACCTGACCTTCTATGCGGCGCAACCTCATTAAAATGTTTTTGCGAGCTTCTTCCTCGCTCATCCATATACCCCCTTAGGGTATGTTTAAAATAAGTATATAAAGACCCTAAAATAAAGTCAACTATATATTAGTTTATTCTTTATTCAGAAAGCTAATAGCAGTCAGGCAGTTTAATATTATAGTATTCCCTGTCATTCAAATAAAAACAGAGGTGGCCTCATGACCACCTCCTTCAAAAATCCAACTAGCTCCAGCTATATTAAAAATAAATAGTAAATGGCGGCTCCTACACCCATAGCAATTAACGCCCATATAAGGGTGCGAAGCATTTCCATCTTAACCTGCTTGGCAAGTTCTTCCAATATTAATGCCTCCTTCAAAAGCTGTAGCGGCTTAGACTTTATCCCATTATAACACAAGCCCAAAACTATGCAGCTTATTTATGTTTAGAGGGAGTGATCCCATTGATGCCGGTTTTATGACCGGAAGCAGCAACTGCTGAATATTCCAGCCGTTCAGTGGCTCGCAGCTGGCCGTCAACAAATCTGTGACGATAGATTATTTCACCAGACATGCTTTTTTCCGGCTCTCCTGCAGTTGCTGAAGAAGTTAACAGTGGCCTAAAAGTACGGGATATGGTAATCTTGGGCTCTGAGTTTTTCTGCGTTCCATAAATCCGGATCAACCCCAACTCTTTGTCCCGGGTTATGAATAAGGCAACTGGTTGGTCAGTTGGATTTAACAACTCCTGGTCAGTGACTTTATAGACCAGACCTGCTTCTTCTGCTGCCCTAGACAAGGCTTCCTGCCAATTAGCTACTAATTCCTGTCCATTTTCTGCGCTGGCATCAAGCATAAGGTCAATGGGAATTGACTTACCGGGCAGAACAATTCTTCCTGGCACAGCCCAACTGGCCTCACTTGCTGCCTGGTACTTACTGCCGATAGGAACAGCCTGTACCGACAGAAGCTCCTCTATATTAGTTATTTGCGAACGGGTGATATTTGGAGAAATGGTCTTTTCCGGTAAAACTACCTTTAATTGATCCTCGTTTAAGGTGGCTATAAGCGAATCAACAGCCAAATCGGGAATTATTTGTGCACCGTATTGTTCGGACCGGTGCAGCAGGCAATCACCAACCAACATTACCCCAGCATCAACGGGTTCTTTAAATTTTGACACCGCCAGATTGTTCAAGCTCTGTCGAAGACGATCATAATCGTATTCCCAAATGGGAGGTATCATCAGTTTCTTGCCCCTTTTCAGGCTGTGTTCAAGCAGTGACCATCTCCCTATCTGAGAGTCGATTTTCTCTATGGTTGCTTTAGCATCCAATTTTACTCCCAGATCCATAAGCTTCAATTGATAAATGTCCTGGCCAACTATGCAATCAATTGACAGGGAGGCAGCAGTATTATAATCCTGCAGCTTGTGCAGAGCTCCAGCCCTGGTCATGTTGCCCAGGTAAATGGGTCCGGCATAAAGATTACCCGGATAAACAGAAGCGTCCCACTTAGCCAGCAACAGGGACGCAACAAAAATATTCACCATTAATCCACATATTAGTATAGCTACATATCGGTACATCCGTTTACGGAATACTTCCATCTCTATATGCCACCGGTTTGATTATTTGACTATCTGTGACAACTCCACAAACTTGTTGTGTTGTTCAGCCAGATCAATGAGGGCTTCAGTGATAATGGTGCCCTCAGCTATAAGAATTTGCCCATCCTGACCACGTAAATCCCGGATAGCTTTTTTACCGGTTAGATATTCCCGCTGGCGTTTCTTAAATAAAGCCGCTCCATCCAGTTCACCTTTTTCTGCCTGACTGGGTTTGCCAGTCTCAGCGGCGGTTTCCGCCGGGGTAGGCGTGCTTTGCTGAGCTCCCTGCAGGTATTTTACTACCACTACATCAGATCCGTAGGTTAGTACCTGCTGAGCGTCAAGTTCTTCTGCAGCGGCTTCCTCAGACCGCTGAAAATACAAGCGGGTAATAACACCAGAGTTCTCGTCCAACTGGTACTCAGTCACTTTACCGATAAAATCTCCTCGATCAGTAAGTAACCGGTTGCCTTTCAACTCCACATTCCGTTTTAGCAAATCGTTGGCTTTGGCGACTTCAGCTATGGAGGTAATATTGTTCTCACTTTCCGTGGTAACTGCATGCTCACCTATGCCCATAACTTTGTCGAAGGGTAAAACCCGGGCACCCACATACCAGCTTCCATCGCTTACCAGCAAATATTCTATCCTGCCTTCTTCTGGGTTGATTACCAAATCCTTTACCTGTCCCACCTGACGCCCATCAATTACCGAGAAGACTGGTAACCCAATGATATCCTGTGTCTTCTTCATTACTTTCTAACCTCCATCGGCTCACGCCAGCATTTTTTCATTAACTTTCATGCGCACTAAACGCGGTACTTCAAAAATAGGAGTGCCTGCCAGACCTAATCGATTTAATTCATCAGCCAGTAGGTTGATATATTGCTTTTGCTGTCTCAGTTCCATAGTCATGGCAGGTTGAGCACTAATAGTTTGTATAAGATCATCCAAAATAATTTCGGCTTGCTCGTAGTTACCGATATTCTGAAGAATACTCACCAGTTCCATTCCCAGTAGATATTTCAGCTCATCATCGGTACTTACCTGCAGTGCTCTAGTAAAGCTCTCGGCTGCTCCGTCCAAATCTCCTTGAGCTTTAGCCTCAAACCCCCTCTCTATCCAGTCGGCTAATTCGGCTTGATCATCTGACTGCCGGCTATCATCAGTGGGGCTGGCTGCATCAGAGAAAACTTTTATATCTTGATTCAGATTATCCTTTGTTTCCCGGATATCGTCAACTGTAGCTGGAGCATCAGAATAATCTGCCGTAGCAATTGCCTGCTGATCGGGACCAACTTCGCTATCTGCTGCCTGCTGATCAGGAGCACTGTCTATTACAGCACTTTCAGACATACTGGGGCTGTATTGGTCCGCAGATAGCAATTTAACATCTTGGGTAATATCGTGGTATTCTTTTTCAGTTTCAGATTGACTTTCCAACTCTTCAGAATAATGGAGATCGGGCGGTTCCATATCTAGTGTCGGTAGGCTGGATAAATCTCCAGCAAAAACTGCAGCCAGCTGTTCTGCTTCAGGAATAATCTGCTCAGATACACTGTCCGGTTTCTGATCAGTTAAATCTTTACCCCGTGTCTGAGCCCGTCTCTGATCCTCAGGTAAATATTGCGCCGGAACGAAATCAACTGGAGTATCAGCTGCTGGTGAAGAAACGGTCTCATTGGCAAGTACTTCTTCCGGTATAGTGCTTTGTTCCGGTGGTTCACTCAGGGCATGATCCCCGGCAACAAAGGCCACCTCAGTCTGCTGGGTTGTATCAGCGGCTGAATTAACAGCAAAAACCGTGGTTTCTCCACCGGGAACGGTCAAGGAGGACTTGCCAGCCAATTCCGAACCTAATTCATCTGATTGCCCATTTAGATTAAAGAGTTCTGGTTTACACATTACCAGGATTAGTACGGCAAATATGGCGCCATAAACCAGTATGGTAATCCCTGTTCCCAGGTGTTGTACGCTGAAGGGAAATGCGGTAATCATCAGATAGGATAGAACCAAAACCAAAATAATTGTTTTTATGTCGAAGCCATCCTTGTTGAGCAGGTAGGCAATCCAGCAAGCTATAGGAATAAATACCAAGCTTATATAAAACAAATATTCGGTCATCACTATCCCCTTTCCCCATATTCAGCTTTAAGTATTTTATTTTCCACAATAACACCGATTTTTCCTCTCAATATTAAGTTTAAATTTTTACAGAAGTTAATCTATTCATATTAGGATCTTTTTCTTCATAAGTAATTAAGTGGCATTATAGTTTTTTAATTGGTATTAAAGAAGGATTTCACATATCAAGGGGAGAATAATGATGGTGGTGTGGTCAGGCATATTTATGTCTGAGTGTAAAGCGAAAAATAATTTCTAAGGGGGAAAGCTAATGCAGAACGTGTATGTTGTGGAGGCTGCACGTACACCAGTAGCCCGTGCAGGAAAACAATCTTGGTTTACCAACATTCGTGCGGAAGAACTGTCTGCCTTTGTCTTCAAAGAGCTGAGAAAGAGAATCGGCCTGGAAGACAAAGCAAAACAAGGTATCATTGATGACGTAGTGTGGGCAACCACCGCCAATGCCTTTATGGAACAGGGGTTGAACATAGGCCGCCTGGCTTGGATCCTGTCCGATGGTTCCTATGATGTTCCTGGTTGTACGGTTGACCGGTTCTGTGCTTCTGGATTGAACTCCATTCAGTTTGCCATCGCCACCATGATGGTTGGCTGGGGCGGAGACGTTGAGATTGCCGGTGGTGTCCAACATATGACCCATATTCCTATGGGTGCCGGTGCTGATCTCCATCCTGATTTGGGCAACTACATGAATTTGGCAGCAATCAACATGGGTTACACTGCTGAAATGGTGGCCCGCCGCTTTAACGTTACCCGTGAACAGCAAGACGAGTTTGCTATGGAATCCCACCTGAAGTGCGCCGCTGCTCAGGCTGCCAACAAGGTTAAAGATGTCATTATCCCCATTCAAGTTAAAGTTCCGGCTAAAGGTGCCAAGGATACCAACCCGCACAACATGCCTGCCCTGTATGTAGCCAGCGATCACCTGGCTAAAGCCGCTGCTGAAAAAGGTGAAGAACTGGTAGAATGTGTCGTAGCCCGTGACCAGGGTGTACGCCCTGAAACCAATATGGAAACTCTGGCCAAGATGCCCACTGTTTTCATGCAGGACGAAGCTGCCACCGTTACCGCTGGTAACGCCTCTCAGATCAATGACGCTGCTGCCGGTGTTGTCCTGGCCACCGACGAAGGTGCCAAGGCACTGGGCAAGAAGCCGATTATGAAGATGGTCAGCTGGGCAGTAGTTGGTCTGGAACCCGATATCATGGGTATCGGTCCTGCCCTGGCTATACCCAAGGTTCTCAAGAGAGCCGGTATGACCAAAGATCAGATCGGTCTGTGGGAAATTAATGAAGCTTTCGCATCCCAGGCATACTACTGCAGAGAAACCCTGGGACTGCCCAAAGATCGTGTAAATGTATGGGGATCTGGTATTTCCATCGGCCATCCTCTGGCCTGCACCGGTGCCCGTATTGCCGCCGATATTACAGCCATGTTCAAAGATCCCGACTTTGCCGATGTAGAGTACATCGTCGAGTCCATGTGTATCGGTCACGGTCATGGTGCTGCTGCTATTTGGCAGAGAGTAAAATAATCCAGCCGAATAGTTTTATACTAAGCTTATTCAGCGGGAGACCTTATAGGTTTCCCGCTTTTTTGTGTCAAAATGTCTATAATGACCGGGGAAATGTCAATCTTGCGTAATTTCTAAATATTTTTGATTTATTTTTGCATTGTAAATTACTAGACTATTAATTTATGTTATGAAATAATTTAACCAGAACCACCCTTCCCCATACATCAGGTACAGCTTAAATGCTGGCCAATATTACGAAAATTTAATCTTTTTCCGGGTTATAGATTCCTAACTACATTTATGAAATACTAATAGGTAAGCAGCAGGCTTGTAATTACAGCCTGTTTAGTGCGAAAACAAAAATTAAGGGGGAAAATGCATGCAGAACGTATATGTTGTGGAGGCTGCACGTACACCAGTAGCCCGTGCAGGAAAACAGTCTTGGTTTACCAACATTCGTGCAGAGGAACTATCTGCCTTTGTCTTCAAAGAGCTGAGAAAGAGAATCGGCCTGGAAGACAAAGCAAAACAAGGTATCATTGATGACGTAGTGTGGGCAACCACCGCCAATGCCTTTATGGAACAGGGGTTGAATATAGGCCGCCT
>JAKPGY010000111.1 GCA_029550685.1 Bacillota bacterium | reverse complement strand
GCCAATTATGCCCGCTACGGAGAAAATGCAACTCCAAACATCTGGCTTATCACTTTGGCTATTACCTTTTTGTGCGGAACTGCTGCTGCGTTTCTAGGCTTTTCACTTATTCATTATTTTAATAACAAAAGGCAAAAAGATATCGAAGATGAGTTAGATGAGGAAGAAGATGATCTCGGTTAAGACGATACAACTGTCGCTTCTTGGACCTCCTATCTCTTTACTAAGGATGGGAACGGTCCTTAGCATCAGCATCAGTTTTCCTTGACTTGCTAAAGAGCCGTCCCCATAAACTGTTTATTCGTAGAGTTCCTCGATTTCCTTGGCGTAATGTTCGTAAACCACCTGGGTCTTAATTTTCAAGGTGGGGGTGAGTTCCCCGCGGTCTTCGGTGAATTTCCGGGGAATGATCTTGAATTTCTTGATGGCTGCAAAATCGGCCAAATCTTGGTTCACCCGGCTGATGGCTTCTTCCACCATCTGGTATACTTTGGGATGGTAGGCCAGATCTTCGCCTGCTTCCACGCAGGTCACAACGTTGTTGACGGTAGCATAGACCAGCTTGCTTTCATCAAAGGGAATATTTTCATTCTTAAATATCTGGATGATATTGTCAAAGCAAGGAACAACTAAAGCGGCTACAAATTTGCGGTTGTCACCTACCACCACGATCTGTTCCACCACGGGATCGTTGGTAAATTTCATTTCTATATAGGCCGGGGAAACGTTTTTACCGGTGTCCAAAACTAGTATGGCTTTCTTGCGGTCGATAATGCGCAGGAAGCCATGGTCTACTTCGCCAATATCGCCGGTCCTGAACCATCCATCCGGGGTGAAGCTGAGGGCAGTCTCCTCGGGATCGTTATAGTATTCCTTTATCACGCTGTCGCCGCGGACCAGGATTTCATTGTCTTCCGGGTCCAGCATCATTTCTGTATTGGAACCAGCCATTTGGGGTGCTTCCCAGCCAATGCGTGCACAGCGCGCTTGAACCATGTTAAT
This sequence comes from Bacillota bacterium, assembly GCA_029550685.1. Classification (GTDB taxonomy): domain Bacteria; phylum Bacillota; class Syntrophomonadia; order Syntrophomonadales; family Syntrophomonadaceae; genus DTU018. The sequence goes on along the minus strand of JAKPGY010000111.1, from coordinate 21,737 downwards.
ACCTGAAGAAGTTTCCGTCAGTCCCCAGCCGTCCAGTAACGGGAAATTCAGGCTCCAATAGTTCATTTGCAAATCGGGTGGCAACAGGGCACCACCGGAATAAGCTTTATTAACCCGTCCGCCGAATACGCCGCGGATTACGGAGAACACCTCCTTGTCCGCCTGCAAAAACTCAGCTTTTAAGGCTTCGTCTGCATAAAGGGTCGGATCCTTTGTCAAATCGACGACTCCGTTTTCATCCATTCTCGTTTCCAGGACTTTCCGGCCGACACTCATAGCCCATTCGAATTTTTCCTTGCCTTCCGGAGTAGAACACAGGGCAGCGGCCACACCTTTCCATATCCGATCCCACAAGCGGGCCACCAGCATGACGAAGGTGGGTTTGATTTCCTGTAAATCCTCAAGTATGGTGCGGGGGCCTTTAGCATAGCCGATCATCCCCCCATAGGAAATGCAAGCACTGTGGTTGTCGATGCGATTCCAGTTGTGGCTGTTAGGTAGGATGAAAAGACTATATCATCATAGGTAAAAGGTGTACCGCCCCAGTATGCTACCTGGCTAACGGCCAAGGTAGAGCTTAAGACGTTTTTGTGAGTTAAGGCGCAGCCTTTCGGCTTGCCGGTGGTACCGGAAGTATAAAGAATAGTGCAAAGGTCGTCCTGGGTCACCGACTGCCAGCGTTCTTTATAGGCATCGGGGTTTTTAGCCTTGAATTCCTTGCCTAAATCCCAGAGCTGCTGCATGGTGAGAACGTTTTTGATATCACTGGTGTAATTGTTGTCAAAGACGATGATATACTTAACTTCCGGCAGGGAATCCCATATCTTAAGGATTTTTTGCAGCAATTCTTCGTTGTGGACACAGATACAGCTGCTGCCACTGTGGTTGGTGGTATAGATGATGGTCTCGCTGGAATCGTCGGGATAAATGGTGTTCACCGCACAGCCTGCCGCGCGTCCGCCGTAATCGCACCAATCCCAGAGGGGGCTAGTTGGCGCCATGATGGAAATACGATCTCCTTTTTTCAGCCCCAAGGCCATGAACCCCTGACCAAAGTTTTCCACCCGTTCAGCAAATTCCTGATAGGTCAGGGTCATATAGCCACCACCGATATAATACTTTTGGGCCGGTCGATGTCCGCAATATTTCACAGTATTATAGAACATGTGAATAGTACTGGGAACATCGCGCATGAAGTTGTTCAGCAAGTCGTTGGGAGGCCCCTGATAGACGTAGGTCTCCGGTGCTTTAATACCCACACAAATTCCCCCTCATTTTTACTTTTATTTCTAATGTTCTGTATAGTATGACAAAATCCTTCCAGTTTTGGGAGGGAGATATTCCTGAGTTAGGGGGATAGCATTAAACTACCTACAAAAAACTTGGGGGTCCCCAAGTTCCTTGAATTCATTTTTTAAAAGCACAAAAGACACATCACCGGGTATAAACTATTTGTCATTCCAAAATCCTTCGGATCTTTCCCATCCGGTACCAGGGTATTTAAATGGAAAGAAAGGCAATATCAAATTGCCTTTCCTCTTCTGTCTATATCGGATTCACTGGCATATTTAATTCACATACTTATGCTGGGGAAACAGGGTTTGCAAATCTTCCAGGGGTACATGAACCAGGTTCTCCTGACTGACCAAAGCCAGAATAACCATCTCTTCTCCAGTGTACTCCTCACTGTAAAATCCCAACACACATACAGTCATGGCTACTCCATCCATGTATATGGTAAATGTATCCCCTCTGTTCACGTCTCCTTTCCCCCTTTCACCTTATCCTATTGTGTAGATTGACAGATGGTGACTACCTCATGTTTCCTGTCCATCCATATGAGGTTAGTATTCATCGCGATTATACCAAACTTGCCCATCCACTACTACCCATTTAACACGGGAGCGATAATCAAGGGGATGGCCATCAAAGGCTACCAGATCAGCACGTTTGCCTACCTCTATGGAACCCAGTTCATTATCCACCTTTAAAGCCTGAGCGGGGTGCAATGTCATGGCCTTTAAGGCAGTCTCCTCATCCAATCCTTCCTGTACCATCAAGGCCGCGGAAACCCGCAGGTGTTCGATAGGTGTTACCGGATGGTCGCTGATCAGACTGAAGGTTACGCCCCTCTCTTTCAGTAAACGGGCATTTTTAAATGCCACTTCCTGCATCTCTACTTTAGCCCGGTTCACCAGGAGGGGACCAATGAATATAGGAACATTTTGTTTGCGCAGTTCCTCAGTAATCAGCACTGCTTCAGTAGCATGCTGGATGATTATATCTATATCAAATTCTTCCTTTATGCGCAAGGCGGTCAGCATGTCATCACTGCGATGGGCATGCAGGAGCAAAGGCATCTCTTTTCTGAGTACTTTAAAGATGGGCATCTGTTTATACTCTACTTCCGGGTCCAGAGAATCTTTCTCCAGGTTGCGGGCTGCTTTGTACAAAGCCTCCCGTAAGAGGCTGGCACTGGCCATACGCGTACGGGGCGCCTTCTTTTGCTGTTCTCCATAAACTCGTTTAGGGTTCTCGCCCAGAGCAGCTTTCAATCCCCAGGGATTCTTGTATATCATACTGCTCATATCCGCTGCCAGGGTTTTTAGAAATACCGCCTGACCCCCAATAACATTAGCACTGCCAGGCATACACATCGCCCGGGCAATACCGCCTCGCAGGGCGTCTTTAAAAGCCAGGTCCCGAAAGTGAATGCCGTCTACAGCCTGCAGTTGCGGGGTCACTGGATCCGTAGTCTCATTGACATCATCGCCTTCTACCCGGTATATCTCCTCTTCCAGACCCATATGAGTGTGGGCATCGATAAAGGCTGGTAGAATATATCCTCCGCCCGCATCCAGGTGCTCAGCGTTTTCCACTATCATGCCCTTTTCAGTTATGTCTTGGATACGCTCTCCTTCCACTACAATCTGCTTGGACTTCAGAGTTCCTTCCGGTCCCATGGTTATAATATTGCCGCCGGAAATCACCAGCATGGTTATCATCCTTTCTCTCTTTTAAAATAATCAATACCAAAACGGGACAATGCGGGCATCGTACTTTACATGCGCTCTTTAATGCTGGCCTTGACCAGGCCTGCGAAAAGGCGCCGGGAAAAGTCATCGGTCATGCATTCCGGGTGCCACTGTACCCCTAATACCCAGCGGCGTTCCGGGCATTCTATAGCTTCTATAACCCCATCCGGAGCCCAGGCACTAACCTTAAAACCTTTGCCTAGGTTCTTGACAGCCTGGTGATGGAAGCTGTTCACCCGGAATTCCCGGGAGTTTACAACCTTATGCAGCAGGCTGCCTTTCTCTACTACTATAGCATGAATGGGGTAATTTCTCGGGGCATTTTGATCATGCAGCAGGTGCGACTGGACGTCCTGCAATAAACTACCGCCCGCGGCCACATTAAGTACCTGACAGCCCCGGCATATGCCCAAAACTGGTACATCATCTGTCAAGGCCTGCCGGGCCAGTTCCAGTTCGAAGGTGTCGCGCAAAGGATTGATCTGCCCCAGCCCCGGACGGGCCATCTCTCCCCAGTGCACTGGGTCCACATCACCACCACCGGTAAAAAGCAACCCTTCGCATATTTGCAGGTAATCAGCAATCACCTCCACCTCTTCAGTAGGCGGCAGTATTAGCGGTGTGGCACCCACTGAGGCAAGGGATTCTACATAATAGCCCCGTACCCAGAAACTGTTTTCCTCACCATCATAATTTCCGGTAACTCCTATAACCGGCCGCAAAACTGTTCCTCCTCCCCCATGTCCACCGATAAAAAAACAGGCTCTAGAAGAACCTGTTTCTTGCTTCATTGATGTTATCTAGATTGGTTATGTACCTACAATTGTTGGAGGCCCAGGCTGATGGCCAAGGCCTGATCAACCCGCTGCATGGTCTCCTGCTTTAACACAGCGATGCGTTGCTTGAGACGGCTTTTGTCAATGGTTCGAACCTGCTCGGCTAAGATAACCGAATCTCTTTCCAGACCATATTCCTTGGCCTTCAGTTCCACATGGGTAGGGAGTTTGGCTTTATTAATTTGGGAAGTAATCGCTAATATGATGGTAGTTGGGCTATACTGATTGCCTATATCATTTTGCACGATGAGAACTGGCCGTATCCCACCTTGTTCCGATCCAATCACTGGGTTTAACTGAGCGAAATAAATCTCACCTCGTTTAATCATACGAGATCACTCCAACAATTTTTCTATGCAGTTGGCCAGCGCTTCGTCTTCAACCCCAGAATCTTCACAGGCAAGCCGTAAATTAATCTCAGCCATTTCTATATATCCTTTTTTCATTTGCTCCATTATCAACGCTCTTTTGCGCTCCCTTAAATAAAACCGAATTGCTTCTCGGACTATCTCACTGCGATTTTTAGATTCAAGGATGGTGACATCATCCATTTCTGCCAGTAGATTTTCGGGAACAGTAATAATTATGCGTTTTGAGGCTGGCAAAGCGAGCACCTCCAGAAAAGTATACAGAGTTATTACCCGATAGTTCCATTATAGTTATATGCTCGCCAGCTAGCAAATCCAAGATTTGCATCAATCCAGTATTAAAGGTATACCCGGGGCACCCGGCTGCTAACTGCACATACCACCTCATAATTAATGGTATCCATAATACCGGCCAGATCATCAGCAGTTACCCCATCCGCCGGACGGCCAAACAGTAGTATTTCGTCTCCTTCCTGCACTCCTTCCAGATCAGTTACGTCGAACATACACTGATCCATACAGATAGTTCCTATCTGACGTGCTTTTTGGCCTCGTACCATACCCCACGTCCGGTTGGATAACTGACGACTGTATCCATCAGCATAGCCAATGGGAACTGTGGCTACCCGTAGAACCCGATCACACTGGTAGGTTCGTCCATAGCTGACCGTTTGCCCTGGTTCCATGGTCTTGATAAATGCAATTCGGCTTTTCAAACGCATAGCAGGTGTCAGCGGTAATGACTCTCGCTTAACCTCAGCAGAAGGATATAGTCCATAGAGAATAATCCCGGCTCTTACCATGTCCAGGCAGACCGTCTCGGGAAGATCTATCAGGCCTGCACTGTTGGAACAATGCTTTATGGGAATATTAATACCGCATTTCTCCAGCTGGGCTATCCATAGGTGAAACCGATGTAACTGCTCAAAAGTATAGGTCTTATCAGCCCAATCAGCGGCTACGAAATGAGTATAGATACCTTCCAGTATTAGACCTGGCAGTCTGCTTATCCGCCGGATAGTTTCTAAAGCCTCCGTACCGGGCTGAAACCCTATTCTTCCCATTCCGGTATCCATCTTCAAGTGGATATATCCTGGAACTCCCTGCCGTTCGGCTTCTTTATTCATAGCTACAGCAAGCTTTTCATTAAAGACCGTTGCCCTTATTCCGTAGCGGACAACATCCCCGGCAGCAGCTGCGGGGATGTATCCTAAAACCAAAATAGGAATACCAAACCCATACTCGTTTAATTCCAGAGCTTCCTCCAGGGTAGCTACCCCAAAAAAGTCAGCTCCATTCTGAGCACATACTCCGGCAACTTCACGCATGCCATGACCATAAGCATTGGCTTTCACTACCGCCATTACCCGAGCTTTACCTGCTTTACTGCGAATCTGGGTAAAATTACGCTGAATAACTGCTAAATCTATTTCTGCCCAGGTCGGTCGAATATTATCCATTGCGTTTTACCAATGATTTAAGCACATCATTACGGGTAATTATGCCTACCAACTTGCCATTACGAACTACCGGTACCCGGTTAATGCGCTTATTCTGCATTATTTTAACTACATCGCTTATTTCAGTATCTTCTTCTACCACCACTACCTGCTTGGTCATAGCATCCTTAACATTAACAGCGGTATATTTCTTTAAATCGTTGTTAAAACGTATGGGATTTTCCAGAAAAATAATACTGTCAAAAAGTGTTAGGTAGAAAGGAACTCTAAGTTCAGAAGCTTTAACAATCAGGTCCTTTTCCGTAATAATTCCCACCACGTGATTCTCTTCATCCACAACAGGAATGCCGCTGATCTTATTTTTTACCAGCAGTTGGGCCACTTCGTCCACCCGGTCGTTGGGTTTAACCGTAATTACCTCCCGGGTCATAATGTCCTTGGCTAACATTTTTTCACCTCTTTAGCCTAATAATTAACTCCGGTTGATATCTTATTAACGTCATTATGACACTAACCAGCAGCAGATTCAAAGTCTCTCAATACTTCAGGCAGAGCTTGGATTAAATCCCCGGCAATCAACCCTCGCTGGCCTTTGGTCCGTGATGCATAGTCTCCGGCCAAGCCATGCAGGTAAACCGCTGTCATGGCGGCATCCTGAGGACGAAGACCTTGAGCTATAAGACCGGTTATCATCCCACATAACACATCACCGCTGCCAGCCGTAGCCATCCCTGGGTTGCCGCTTAAGTTCAAGAAGATTTCCCCGCTGGGATAAGCCACCACCGTGCCGTTTCCTTTAAGAACAACGGTAACGCCCCACTTTTGGGCAAAACTGCGGGCGATTTCCAAGCGATCAGATTGGATTTCTTCGATGGATAATCCGGTCAGTCTTGCCATCTCACCGGGATGAGGTGTAAGCACTACCGGTATCTGCCGGTTGTTTAACATACTTATATCCTGGCTGAGGGCGTTCAGACCATCAGCATCAATTACCACTGGGATACCAGAGTAATGCAAAACCTGGTACAGTACTGCAGCAGCTTCTTGATAGCGTGACATACCCGGTCCAATAGCACATACGGAAGTGGTTCCCAGCAAATTTTCAATAGCCGGCAGAGCTTCCCGGGCTATAGTGCCTTGAGCAGTTTCAGCCAGGGGTACAGTCATGACTTCGACTATCTCGTTTTCTACCCCTGCTTGCAGGGACTCGGGCAGGGCAGCTGTGACCAGACCTGCCCCAATTCTCAGGGCAGCGTAGGCTGCCATAATCACTGCTCCGGTCATGCCAATGGATCCGCCGATTACCAAAGCATGACCGTAGGTTCCCTTATGAGATTCCAAAGGACGGGGATACAGAAAAGGCTGAACCATTTCATCGGTAATAAGATTAGTTTTTATATCAGAAGCGGTAAGCAGATCCCGCGGCAGTGATATATCGGCTACCGTAAGAGTTCCAGTATAGGTTCTGCCGGGTTCCAACAGCTGACCTAATTTAGGCAATCCAAAAGTAACTGTATGCGATGCTTGAACAGCCAGCCCATGGACCCGACCGCTATCAGCCTCTACCCCCGAAGCAATGTCTACTGCCACTATGGGAAGCCGGCTCCAGTTTACCATCTTAACTACCTGGGTTTCGAATTCGTTCAGACTTCCCTTAAAACCAATACCATATATAGCATCTACTATTAAGCCGGCTTTAAGTAAAGCTAAAGTCAGACGGTCCAAATCCTCCTCAGACTGCAGCGGGTACAGCGGAGCTCGCATGCGCTCCAAGATCTGGTAGTTGACTTTGGCATCCGGAGTTAGATGCTCCGGCTCTCCTATCAAGAAAACACTTACCGGTACCCCGGCATTTATAAGATGGCGGGCGATTACCAGACCATCTCCACCGTTATTACCCTTCCCTGCCAGTATAACCACCTGCTGGCTGGGCAGACCAGTTAAGACTTCTTCAATTATCTCAACTGTTCTGATACCTGCATTCTCCATCAACACCAGACCTGGTATTCCGTATTCATTTATAGCCCGGCCGTCGATAGCACGCATTTCTTCAGCCCGAACTACTTTCATCCAGTCATATCCCCCCTTCGGCTATTACGGCTGCAATGGCCTGCATTTTGCTATGCGACAGGGACAGTGTAATAGATTGCAAACCTGCCGCCTGGCAGTGTGCCAAGGCTGCCCCGTGTAGGGCCACTTCGGGCCTGCCCTGTCCATCCACCGTCACTTCCACATCGTGAAAACGTATTCCTCGACTTAAATCAGGATGAAGCTTGCGAATCGCTTCTTTGGCAGCAAAACGAGCGGCCAGGGACGGATAAGGGTTGGCCTTGGCCATGCAGTAAGACAGTTCCCTTTCGGTAAATACTCTCTGTAATATACGTGGAGTACGCTGGGCCGCTGTCTTAAAACGGCCTATATCTACAATATCAATTCCTATCCTCATAAGTCCTCCCGTCAAAAAGTCAAAACCCTGAAACCGGAACCGGTTCCAGGGCATCTGCTGACTATTCAAGCTCACCGACACCTGCCAGTTCGGCTTGTTCTTGTTCAGTAAGTATCTTATCCATATCCAGAAGAATGAGCAGCCGGTCTTCCAGTTTACCTACTCCCGTCAAATACTCGGCGGTAATACCCCCTATGGCCACTGGAGGAGGCTCGATGCTTTCCGTGGGAAGTCTTAGTACCTCACTAACCTGATCAACAATAATGCCCACCGTTTGACCGGCCACTTCCACAACTACGCTGCGGGTATCGCTGGTAACCTCGGTAGCTGTCATTTGAAAGCGTTTTCTTAGATCAATAATGGGAATGATCTTGCCGCGTAAGTTTATAATCCCTTCCACAAAATCAGGAGCCTGGGGGAGCCTGGTCGGTTTGGCCATTGGAATTATTTCCTGTACCTGGGTTATAGGAACTCCGTATTCGCAGATCGAATCATCGTGCTTTAAAGTAAAAACCACCAGTTGAATTTCATCAGCCATATTATACCCTCCTCAAAGTATGGGAATGTGTTAATATAAGTTGATCAGACGATAAATTATTGAATAATTTCGTCATAGCAGAATTTTTTTCCTGCCGCTGGTCGGCTGAGATGTCGAAAAAGGTATTTCCCACTAACTTGAGAGAGCAAAAGAGCTAATGTATCCAGGCCATTATCCATTGGGATATCGAAAAGAATATTATTAAACCAGTAGCATCGGTAATAGAAGTAATTAAAGGATTACTGGCTACTGCCGGATCCAAATCAAGTTTGGTTAAAATAAGCGGTAGTATGACTCCAATCAGATTGGCAACTACAATAATGATCATCATTGTCAAACCTACAATAAGGGCAATAGTCAGTCCCCCTTTCCAAGTTCCCAGCAAAACACCGGTCAGACCCATAGTGGCGCCCAGAGCCAGTCCTACGGTTAGTTCCTTTCCCAGGGAAGCTGCCCATTGGTTTACTTCAACATCACCGGTAGCCAAGCCGCGCACCATTATGGTAGAGGATTGAGACCCAGTATTACCCCCGCTTCCCAGCAAGAGAGGAATAAAAAAGGTCAGAGCAATGCTGGAGGCCAGCAGTTCCTCATAATAGGCCATCAATTCCAGTGACAGCAGATTAACGACTACCAATCCCAACAACCATACGATACGACTTTTATATAGTTCCCATATGCCGGTTTCCCGGTAGCTGCCTTTTAAGGGAGTAACTGCCGCACCTTTGTGGAAGTCTTCGGTGGCTTCAGCCTGAGCTACATCCATCACGTCATCAAAAGTCACTACCCCCAGCAGGACTCCTTCCGAATCCACCACCGGCAGGGCTAGTATATCGTATTTCAGCATCATATGTACGGCTTCTTCCCGGTCCTCAAAAGCAGATATACTTATAACCGAATGACTCATCAATTCCGATACTTGCTGCTCCGGATCAGCCAGAATAAAGCGGTGCAGCTCTACTGCATCCATCAGCTTCCATCCGGCATCAGTTACGTAAATTATATTGAGAGTTTCACTGTCACGTCCTTTAATGCGGATGTGATCCAAAGCTTCACCAATGCTCCATTCCGGTCGAACGGCTACATAATCGGGAGTCATTAGCCGTCCAACGCTTTCTTCGGGATAGCCTAAGAGCAATCTGGTTTTCTTTAATTCTTCAGGAGTTAGTAGATTCAGCAGCTTTTGGGTAACCCGACCGGGTAGTTCCTCAAATAGTACGGTGCGATCATCGGGGCGAAGGTTAAGCAGTAGATTACGAGTCTCTTCATGGCTCAAGCCTTTTAATATTTCATTTTGATCTTCAGATTCCAGGTAGGAGAATACATCAGAAGAAATAGCACGGGGCAGCAACCTGAATAGCAACACTCGATCAGTTTGCTGTGCACTCATAAGAAGATCAGCTATATCGGGAATTGGGTATTGGGAATACATGTCCCGGAGTTCTGACCATTGCTGCTGATCGATCAATTCCTGAATTCGTGCAATATCCCGTTCTAACATTTGGGATCCCCCTATCCACAGCACTTAGTTCCCAAACAAAGATTATTTCAAAGTAATAACTCGCAGGCTATTCATAAGTTTCTCGGTAATGGTGAACATATTAGCGGCAGTTCCAATACGCAGTTTTTCGCGTAGTTGGTAATGCTCCAGGCAGGTAGAACTGCTAATGATTTCTGCTCCGCGTTCTTCCATGATATATAAATAAGGTAAAATATCAGAACCCTCTGCAGCTAAGAAGACCCCGCTGTTAATAAACAGTATATACCTTACTACCTCTTCCAGCTGACTCAAACTGTAAAAAAAACCTTTCATCAGTGTGATTCCCAGCTGATGATCACCCTGCCCTATACCGGTACCGTTAATCAATATTGCCGTTTGTGGTGCTAGGGAGGCGGTTATTTCCATTTGGTGAGCAGTCTGTTCCTCAAGCATGGAAAAGTAGTCAGGATTGACTAAACTGCCTTCCGGTCCACTGCTTTGCCTTTTCTCCGATGCAAGCAATATCGACCGTCGACTGGGTATTGGTTTAGAGTAATCCCGTGAAGCACTCATGCCAGGAATCTCCCTCTTAATGAATTGTAGCCTAATTGTATCATAACCTGTTGCTACCAAACTATGATGCAATGTAAATAGACAAGAAAAATTAATCCAATAAATGGTGATCTATGTAGCTTAGGTTAGCATAAGATAAGGGCCTGAATTGTTGTTTCCCAATTAATCAGGTAAAATGAAATTACTAAAATAAGGTATTATGATACAGGAAAGCAGGAGATAAATTTGAGCTTCCGCCCCATAAAAACAAGGAAAATTTACGAAGAGATTGTTGAACAACTCAAAGACATGCTCAGCCGCGGGGAATTGAAGCCTGGGGACCGCTTGCCTTCGGAACGGGAAATGGCTGAATCGCTGGGGGTAAGCCGGGCATCGGTCCGGGAAGCTTTAACTGCCTTAGAAGCCATTGGCATCCTGGATATACGTCCTGGTGAAGGTACCTATGTGAAACAGACCAATATCGCCGAGACTTTCGAACCTTTGGCTCTAGTTCTGGCAGTAGAAAGAAACCCCCTGGCTCAGATGATGGAAGTACGCCGGGTTATTGAAACCGAGTGTGCCGCTCTGGCGGCTCTAAGGGCTACTCCTGAACAGCTGGCCAGAATCGAAAGGTGCTTGAACGATATGAAGACAGCTCCCAATGTTCCTGAAGCAGTACAGCATGATCTGCGCTTTCATTTTTTAATCGCCGAAGCCACTCAAAACACCATATTACTTCGTATGATGAATACGGTAGCGGATCTGATGCACCATATGTTTCGCAGTGATAGAGAAGATTTATATGCGCGCACAGAAAAAGACGGGCAAATTATCCGCGAACATGAAGCCATATTAAAGGCTATTTGCGACAGGAACCATGAGCAAGCCCGCCAAAAGATGCTGGAACATATAAACAACATCGAAACCGGCATCAGTTCCAAATCCCAACAACCAGCCTGATCACTCGCTTTACTTAATCAGTCCCATTGAACGATAGGTAGCTTCATCCATTTCTCCGGTAATGGGCAGACCATGCCAGGCCTGGTAGTACTTTACGGCAAATTCGGTCATGGGTCCATACCGGCCATCGGCAGCATCGAATATTACTCCCAGTTCTTTAAGGCGGCTTTGCACATATACTACTTTTTGTCCCGATGACCCCTTTTTCATGCTGGGCGGGGGCGTAAAGTTCTCGGGAACGATACGGCCGTTTTTAACAATCCGTACCGTAGTTCCCCAGGGAATCAGAGGATACAGTTTTTCAACATCCCGGTTGAACATACGAATGCATCCATGGGAAGCATAGGAACCAATAGACCCTGGTTTATTGGTTCCATGGATACCATATATGCCCCAGGGGACATTTAAACCCATCCAGCGGGTACCGAAACCGTTTCCCCAGTTTACAGATTTATGAATAATTTTCCACTCTCCCAGGGGGGTTGGAGTAGAAGCTTTACCTACCGCCACCGGGTAAGTGACAATGGCTTTATCGTTCTCCAGTACAGTAAGATTGAGTTTGGCTACATCAATCACGATCATTATTCTCTTGTTATCCGTTTTAACTTCCTCAGTTGCACAGGGTTCACTTTGTTCAGCCAGCAGGAGTGATTCCCAGATAGGTTGAGTAACCGTGGCATTATCTTCAAAACCGTGGGCCACTTGATACATACTCACCGCTTTCCATGTGCTGGCATTGTATTGGCCATTGGGGACAACATCATACCCCAACTCCTGCAGACGAGCCTGCAGCATCCACACCGCTTCCCCCTGCAGGTTAGGGGTGCTGGGATACAGGACTGGATAATCGGTCCGATCAATAATAATGGGGCCGGAGTTATCATTACTTCCGGGGTTAGCCCCCAGAGCCATGCTACCCAGTATTCCGATAAATAATAAACACAAGGCAAAAAGGAAAACCAGTTTTCTCGGCAAACCTCCTACCTCCCAATAGGCTGAAGTGACTAATACCCCTGGGTCTGTTCAAAATCCGAAGTAGGGGAGACAAGCTCGACAAAACCTGCCTTATAAATAGTATTAAATATCGGATGAAATATTCCGGGTAATGGCTTGGGCGGTAGGGGTAAGGGCACAACCTCCCCTGGCCGTCTCACGCAGATCTGGCGAAATCAGTCGACCTACGCGAAACATGGCATCTACTATTTCATCAAAGGGAATAACACTTTCAATACCGGCTAAAGACATTTCGGCACAAATCAGAGCATTGACAGTGCCAGTAGCATTGCGTTTGGAGCATGGCACTTCCACCAAGCCTGCTACCGGGTCACATACCAAGCCCAGCAGTCCTTTCAGGGCCATGGCGGCAGCATTTAACGACATCGCAGCCGATCCCCCATCCAGGTACACTGCCGCAGCGGAAGCCATGGCTGAGGCTGATCCCACTTCCGCCTGGCAGCCTCCTTCTGCTCCCGCCAAAGTGGCATTAGCAGCAATAATCTTGCCAACTGCTCCAGCGACCAGCAATGCTTCTATAGCCTGCTGGCGGGACTTCTTCTTCTCCTCGGTCACAGCCAGAATAATGCCAGGAATCACCCCGCTAGCGCCTGCGGTGGGGGCTGCTACTATACGGCCCATAGCTGCATTTACTTCCGTCACTGCCAAAGCATAACTAACCGCCTTCAGTACAAGGTTTCCACATATACTACCCGTGGATAATCTCTGGTAAAGTTTGAATCCGTTTCCTCCAATAAGACCACCCACAGACTTTATTTCCGCATTCAGTCCCTTTTGCACCGATTCTTCCATAACCGCCAGAGCTCTGTCGAGTTCACTCAGTACTTGCTTCTCTTCCCATCCCCGCTCATCAGCTTCCGCTCTCAGCATAACTTGGGCAATGGACATATCATGCTGGGCACATAAATTCAGCAGATCCTGGCCACGATGAAATTGATACATAAAATCTCCTGCCTTTCTTAGATATGGGAGCAGTCAATTAACAGTACTTCCTGAACTCCTGCCAGGTTGATCAGTTCCTGAACAATTTCACTGTTTACCGTCTGGTCAGTCTCAATAACCATAGAAGCCAAACTGCCTCGGGCCGAACGAAAGACCTCCAGAAAAGCAATGTTAATCAGATGCTTGGCCAGTACGCTGCTGATTTGGGCTACCATACCAGGTTGATCCAGATGACGGGTAATTAAAGTGGGATACTGTCCGGTAAATCTGACTGCCATGTCGTTTACCCTGGTAATCAGGACCTTCCCTCCCCCGGTGGAGGAGCCCACCATCTCGCTGCGGCTGCCATCCGGCAAAAAAGATACGATGCGCACCGTATTGGGATGAACATCTCCCAGGTCTTCGGTAAAAAAAGCGTATTCCATGTTATTTTGCAGAGCCAACTGGTATGAGTCCCGCAGGCGTTCATCATCAGGGGGCAGGCCTAGTATCCCGCCTACCAAAGCTTTACCTGTACCGTGTCCTTGATAAGTACGGGCAAAAGAACCATGCAGGTAAAACTCAACCCGACGCGGCTGAATCTGGCAAATGCGTCGGGCTATGTTACCCAGGCGAACAGCACCAGCCGTATGGGAACTAGAAGGTCCTACCATTACTGGCCCAATCACATCAAACAGACTAACTGCCACCGTATCACTCCCTATCTGTTCACCCATTATGTAGTATATGTCATTTCGAAAGTCTCCATAGAAACAAGGGACTTGGCACTGTTCTGCTTAACGAAACTTTTGCCCCATTTAGCAGGTCTATAAAAAAGCAAAGGGCCTTTCGGCCCAATTTGCACTTAATTTGGTTTTTGGTTGTTTCCAAACTTTTCCCAATGTACAAATTCGGATAGTTCCTTACGTTGAGGAGCTTTTCCTTCTTTAGCCGGATAACCTAACGGAATTAGCTCAAAGCTTTCCACATCAGGCGGCAAATTAAACAGATTATCTATCTCCTTGTTATCTATCCAAGCTACATGTACTGTTCCCAGGCCCATATCGTGGGCTGCCAGGCAAATATTTTGGGCGGCGATGCCTAAATCGAACATACACCAGTCACCTTTGACACTATCCAATTGACCTTGTTTGTAACCGGAGACCCCTTTGCGACCACAGAGAACCAGTACCACAGGTGCGGATGCAACACCTTTGGTAGCAGGATTATTGGGAGCGCACAAACCAGCCAGCTTTTGCTTGGTTTCCGCATCCTTGACCACGATTATCTCCCAGCACTGGGTATTGGACCAGGAGGGAGCCCAACGGGCTGCTTCCAAAATCTCATTCAGCACGTCATCAGGAACATCTTGGTCAGTGAAACGTCTGATACTGCGTCTGGTTCTTATACATTCACGGGTTTCCATATATTAACCTCCTTGCAAAGTTTCTCTATGCATAAATTATAGCACAGGCCAGTTTGTCATAGCGATGGAGACGAATGCCGGGTAGAACGGCTTACTATCGATTTGGTCCGCCAGTTTTCCAGCAAACTTGCCGCTATAAAGCCCAGGGCTGATAGGATAATGATGGTAGCCCCGGAAGGCAGGTCAAACATATATGACACTAAAAGCCCACCGGTAGTAAAAGCAGCACTTAGTAGTGTTGATAAGGCCATCATACCGGTCATACTGCGGGTAAACTGAGCTGCTGTAGCCGGAGGTATGGTGAGCAGGGCAATAACCAGAATTATGCCCACCGCCCGGATCATTACCACCACCGTTAAGGCTATTAATACCAGCAAAAGCTGGTTGAAAAACCTGGTTTTGAGACCTACCACTTGGGCAAACTCTTCGTCGAAAGCCACCAGAGTAAACTGATCACGGTAAAGGTCGACTACCAGTACAATAATTACATCCAGGATGAGTATTAAATAAAGATCGCTCAGAGGGACCGCCAAAATACTGCCGAACAGGTAGCTCATCAGATCCCCGGTATAACCTGGAGACAGCTTTATAAAAATAACTCCCAAAGCCATTCCTACTGCCCACATCATACCTATAATAGTATCTTCTCGCTGTTTAATACGATAGCTGACTTCTCCCATAGCCAAAGCAGCTGCTACTGTAAAAATTGTCGCTCCTACCATCGGCGGTATTCCTAACAGGTAGCCCAGGCCTACCCCGCCATAAGCAGTATGGGATATGGCCCCGCTGATAAAGGCAATTCTCTTCACCACCACATAAGTTCCTACCACACCGCAGGCTATGCTTACCAGCAGCCCTACCATCAAAGCATGCCGCATAAAATCATACTGCAGGATCTCACTCAATGCTCAACCACCCCTTCATGGGCAGGAAGCACCCGGTGAGGAATACCATGAGCGATCAAATCTACCGGGCAGTGGTACATCTCTTCCACCATCTCTTTAGTGATTTCCAGACTATCGCTGCAGAACAGGCGCTGGTTGAGGCAGGCTAATCTTTTCACATAGCGCGATACTGCAGAAATATCATGGGATACCAAAATTATGGTCATGCTCTCATTTAACTCCGCCAGCAGTTCATAAAAGGTAACCTGAAAACCAGGGTCAACACTGGCGGTAGGTTCGTCCAGCAGCAGAATACTTGGTTCCGTGGCCAGCGCCCGGGCCACCAAAACCCGCTGGCGTTCTCCGCCAGACAGTTCCCCAATCTGTCGATTTTTTAAGTGTTCCACCCCAGCCCGTTGTAAGGCCTGCTCAGCAATCTGCCGGTCCTGGCGGGAATAGGAAAGCCCCTTTCTCTTACCCAACCTCCCCATCAGAACCACCTCACCCACTTTTACAGGGAAATACCGGTCAAACAGAGCATACTGAGGTACATATCCAATCTGCTCATGATTATCCTGAGGCGAATGGCCTAATACTTTTATGGTGCCCCGCTCAGGAACGATCAACCCCAGTATGGTGCGCAGGAGAGTGCTTTTCCCGCCTCCATTGGGTCCAATAATGCCAAGATAGTCTCCCTTTTCTACCGTTAAATTAATATCTTCCAAAACCAGATTACCGTCAAAGGCCACATAGAGATTGCTTATTTCAATAGCAGGTATATCATTATCATTCACAGAACTTATCCTCCCCGAATTAATCCTTGGATAGGACCGCAGCTAACTCACGAGCCACTTGGCGTAAGTTGGACGCATAATCCCGGGCCAAGGGATCGACAGTTATGACTTCCCCTCCCAGATCATGGGCTATAGCCTCGGCTTCGTGAGTGCTGTGCTGCGGTGAGGCTATAACCGCCCGGATTCCTTTTTGCTTGGCATCACTAATTATCTGCGCCATCTCTTGGGCAGTGGGTTCCTTGCCCTCTTTTTCAATCGCTATTTCCTTCAGGTCATAATCTGCACAGAAATATCTCCAGGCTGGGTGAAAAACCAGCAGTTCCCTATGCTTAATGTCTTTTAACTCTTCTTTTATATCCTGATCCAACTGATCCATCTCCGCCTGAAAAGCCTGCAGGTTGCGCTGGTAGTCTGACTTATTGGCGGCATCAACTTCACTTAGAGCCTGGTATATGCTGTGAGCCTGTAGCTTGGCCAAATCCGGTGATAGCCAGATATGGGGGTCATTGTCAATAAGAGCGATTGATTGGGAGGTATCAATAACCAGCATTTCCGGATTAACACCGGTGAGGCGATTCATCCACAGTTCCTCAAATTCAATAGTGCCTACTTTCAGGTACAAATCCGCCCTGGCCAGGTCCTTCATCTGCTGAGGAGTGGGTTCATATGTGTGGGGATCAGCTCCCGGCGGAATCAGTACCGACACCTGCACATGCTCTCCGCCCACCTTTTCTGCGAAATAAGCCTGGGGCAGAATGCTGACAAAAACCTGTACCTTGTCGTTGTCGCTTTCCATGGTGGGTTGGTTTGACGAGCATCCTGCCATTACTGTCATGAGTACTAATAATATAAATAATACAGGAAGGGTTTTACTAATCCTCAACCCCAGTTCCTCCCTTGCCAGCCGGTTTCTGCTGCAGCTTTCTTTTTTCGCTGCACTCCGGACAGTACCCCATAATCTCAAAATGATGGCTGTTAACTTCAAAACCGCTCTCTTCCACAATACGCTTTATCTCTCCCTGCATGGGGCAAACCCCTAATTGAACAGCGGTTCCGCAGTTCACACACACCAGGTGATGATTATGCCCATTATGAAGTCCATAGCGCACAGGAGCATCGGGTATATCCAGGCGGCATACCATATCCAATTCCAGCAGCAGATTAAGATTTCTATACACAGTGGCCAGGGATATGCTGGGTTCAATTTCCCTCACCCTTAGGCCAATTTCTTCTGCCGTCAAATGACGCTGGGTACTGCTGAGAATATCCAAGATAAGCCTGCGCTGCGGGGTGATCTTGTACCCGCGGGCAGACAGCTCTTCTACCCATGCAGACAATAGAACTACCTCCTAAATAAGAATCATTATCATTTAGGATTATATCTCAACTAGAGGCTATTTACAATTATTCCCCCGCAGCCCTTGTTTATACGAAACTAAAGCCTGTTTTCGTTGTTTTTTACCGGGCAACAGTATATACTATGTATAAACAAGAAGGGGGTTTAATAATGCAAACCAGGGTTGCCAAATGGGGTAATAGTCTCGGGGTACGGATTCCCCAGTGGATTTCCGAAAAAGCAGAAATAAATGATGGAACAATAGTTGAAGTTAGTTTTAAAGATGACGCAATAATAATTAAGAAAAAAAAGTTAACTTTGGAAGAGATGTTAAATGATATCACTGCTGAAAATTTGCATGGTGAAATAGACACAGGTTCGGTAGTCGGGAGGGAGATATGGTAAAGGATTATATTCCCAAGCGAGGAGATGTTATATGGCTGGAATTCAATCCCCAGGCTGGCCATGAACAAGCTCGAAAAAGACCTGCTCTGGTCATCTCCCCCGAAGCGTATAATTTTAAGACCAGTTTATTACTCGTGTGCCCTATTACCTCACAAATTAAAGGGTATCCATTTGAAGTAAAAATACCATCAGGACTACAAATTCAGGGTGTCATTTTAAGCGATCAAGTGAAAAGCCTTGATTGGCAAGCTAGAAATGCTCAGATTGCTTGTCAAGTTCCAGAGTTTGTTGTACAAGAAGTAATAGAAAAAATACGAGTATTGATAGATTAATGCAACAACTTTCGCCTAAGGCAAGGTTGTTGAAGACAAGTTAAACATCCCCCTGTCTTCAGGGTGCATGACACTCCTGAAGCCTTAATTAATGCCCACCATTTTGCATAACCAGCCGCAAAGCCTCCACGCTGTTCACCGGTGCCTGGCAGGCAAAACCCTCGCATACATAGGCGGTTGCTTTTCCATCCTGAATGGTCATTGCTTCTGTGAAAGGTGCCAAACCATCCAGTTCATTATCCGCTATTTCCCTACATAACACCACCGTATCGGGCAGGAAGGTCTGGCCCAGGTAATCCAGCATTTCCTGGCTTTGCTCATCATCCGCATGGCCTACTATTACCACCTCCCGGCTTTTTTGCAGGGAAAACAGAGCGGCGGACAGGAAAAAGGAGTAAGCAGTAGGGCCTGAGGCTACCGAATCAGCAAAAAGCGCCATGATAGCCTGGGCTTTTTGTTCCCATTTCATATCCCCGGTCAGCCTGGCTAGGCGCAGGAAGTTAAGCAAAGCTACGGAATTATCCGAAGGCATAGCACCGTCATAGGCTTCCTTAGGTCTGGTCAGCAGTTGCTCCCCGTCATTTCCATAAAAGAACAACCCTCCCGCTGTTTCATCCCAGAAATACTTGATTTGATCCCGGGCAAGTTCCAGGGCCAGTTTAAGATAGTGGGGCTGATAAGTAGCTTCATAGAACTCCGTCAGCGCCCATACCAGATAGCTGTAATCGGCAGAGTAAGCTAAAAAGTCCGCTTCTCCCTCCCGGTACCTGGCCAGCAGTCTGCCATCCGAACGGCGCAGTTTGGTAAGAATAAACTGTACGGCTCTTTCCGCAGCCTCCCGGTACTCTGGAGCACCTAAAACCCGGTAGGCAACAGCCAAAGCCGCGATCATCAAACCGTTCCAGGCGGTTAATATTTTGTCATCCTTATGGGGGTGTATACGCTGGTTGCGGTAAGCCCATAGTTTTTCCCGCTCCTCTTCTCGCCGGGCACGCTCTTCTTCACTAAGGGAAGTGTGAATCAGGTTGGGAATACTCTTTCCTTCAAAATTTCCTGGCTCTGTAATGTCAAATAGGGCACAGAATTCAGTCCCCTGCTCATTTCCCAGCACAGCTTTTACTTCCTCGGCGGTCCAGACATAAAACTTACCCTCTACTCCCTCAGAGTCAGCATCTTCGGCTGAATAGAATCCTCCTTCCGGAGAGGTCATATCCCGCAAAACATAGGTCAATACCTCCTGGGCTATGCGGGCATATTCAAGTCGTCCGGTAATCTGGTAGGCTTCCAGGTAAGCTATGGTCAGCAGAGCATTGTCATAGAGCATTTTTTCAAAATGGGGTACCAGCCAGCGCCGGTCTGTAGAATACCTGGCAAAGCCAAATCCGATATGGTCGTAGATGCCTCCCCGGTACATGCTGTCCAGGGTCTTTTCCGCCATGCTCAGTGCCTCCGCCTGGCCGGTATAGTAGTAATAACGCAGCAGGAAGTATAAATTGTGAGGGCTGGGAAATTTAGGAGCTGATCCAAAACCTCCGAACTGCGGGTCAAACAGCTGTTTGAATCTGTGATAAGCTTGATCGGCATACTCCATAGTCAGTTCGCCTTCAGACACTTCATTAATTCCAGCCAGCCAGCGGCTCACCTGCTCACCCGACTCCAGCACCGCCGCCCGTTCATTTTTCCATAAATCGGCCAAACGGGGCAGCACCTGCATCAATCCCGCCAATCCATGCCGCTGGTTTTTGGGCAGGTAGGTAGCTGCAAAGAAGGGCTTCTTGTCAGGAGTCATAACAATGGTCAACGGCCATCCCCCATGCCCGGTCATGCCCTGGCAAACTGTCATATATATCTGGTCAATGTCCGGTCTCTCCTCCCTATCCACCTTAATGGCTACAAAATCCCGGTTCAATATTGCAGCCACTTCCTCATCCTCAAAAGACTCCCTCTCCATAACATGGCACCAGTGGCAGGTAGAATACCCTATGCTAAGAAAGATAGGCCTATATTCTTGTTTCGCTTTCTCAAAAGCCTCATCACCCCAGGGATACCAATCCACCGGATTATGGGCATGCTGTAAAAGATAGGGAGACTTCTCCCGAATCAATCTATTAGCTTTACGCTGTTCTTTCTCCGGTATTGTCATGTTAGTAAGCCATTCCTTCCTCAGATTAATCTTAATCATTAGCATTCCTATACGTTATCTAACCAATGCACCGGAACTTAATAAATCTATCTAACGGGAAGACTTTACCCTTTTGCTTTACCTCAGCCAGTCTAAAAATTTTCGCGCCCTTTTCCCTGCCAGAATAATTGGGGTGATCGGGGTAATACTTAGGATATAAATTTTAACAAATAAGGAAGATAATATTGAATAACAAAGTAATTTTAAGCTCCTACCAGGCAGCCCTGATTATTATAGGGACTCTAATGATGCCTGTGATTTGAACTACGCCTCTGATTTCGTTTGGCGGCGCCAAATATGATCCATGGTTATCAGGCATAATAGCAATTATATTGGGTATGGCCGGCAGCTATATAATAGCCACACTCGCTGCCAAATACCCATCTATGACTATTATCCAGTCAAGCCAGTATATAGTGGGAAAATGGTTGGGAAAGCTAATTGGCTTGATTTATATAATCGTGTCCATAATACTGGCAGCAACGTTCACCCGTGACTTTGTCGAACTGTTCCTCCATTTTATATTTCCTCTTATGCCGATATCATTCCTAGTTATAGTAATAATCATTGCCTCGGCATACATAACACGAACTGGACTGCAGGGTATTGGGCGTTTAGCCGAAATATTAGTGTTACTGCTAACTCATAATATCCAGAAATAGACAGTGTTAATTGTCCAGAAGTTGATGGAGATAGTGTCCATAGCAATTGTTGCTCCCCCGTAAGGGGCAGGGAGAACTAAACCAGCTCTCCCTGGATGACCAACTT
>JAKPGY010000095.1 GCA_029550685.1 Bacillota bacterium | reverse complement strand
ACAGGTTCAGTTAAAGTGGGTACTCTTCTGGGACCCGAATATACGAGACTGCCTTCAATATCAACATCCTTTTCAGTGACAAAAGCCGGCAGATCTACAAAAGGCGTTTCACCATCTCCACCTTTATATTTATTGGTCGTCATATCATAGCCAAGTTCTCCCTTATCGAGTGGTTGTATCTCTGATTCCCACTCGTTTGCCGTTCCCCTTTTAACCGTGATGATCTTTGTTTCGTCTGCCATCTAAATCCCTCCTTAATAATTTTATAATGTTTGCGGATCTCCTCCATATAACCTGCCATCATATTGATCGAGTGGCAATAACGGTGTTCCGCCGTATAACCTGCCATCATATTGATCGAGCTGCAATAACGGTGTTCCGCCACTGAGGCGTTCAGCTCTGATAATTACTCGACGCATCGGTAAAAACCCTATTGTTTCAGATTCAGGGTTCCACGTTACAAAAACAGGATCTATACCAGATGCAGATCTAAACAGTACTTTCAAAGATTCAGCCACAGTAGCTGGCCTTAGCTTCTTTTCTTCTGTCGAGAATGTCCAAAAACCGTCAGCCGGGACATAAGGTGCAAAAAGATTATCCAGTTCCTCTTCAAGACGAGGAAATGTAACAAATCCTAAATTGTCTCCAATAATAGCAGTTACATTCTCCACCTGATCGACAACTGTTATAAGCGTAAAGATAATATGAACTGCATGCGGCCCACCCCCAGCAGGTATATAGTCAGGTTCATCGCCCGCATTGCTATAGGCATACAATACTTCGTTCCCCTCAGCGTCCATTGCAAAAAGTCCTATTTCTCTAAACCAGTATCCATTCTCCAAATTCTGATTGCTAAGTATGCATTCGATTTCTGCCATGCCATCCCCAGTCACGGTGTTACTATTGATGGGTAAGTCTGTGATCCAATTAATTACGTCAGTCATGTCAGCTATTGAAGCATCTGGTGGCAGGACACCATCACCAGCCTTAACACGGGTGAATATTATTGGAGTCCCCGTTTGCCCTGCTGCTAATACATTCCTCCCTGCCTTGGTCAATGTCATTGCTTTAAAATTAGCCACTTAAACACCTCCTTTCAGCGCAGTGTAGTTAATGTCATATTACCAAGCTTGCCAG
>JAKPGY010000089.1 GCA_029550685.1 Bacillota bacterium | reverse complement strand
TAACCTGATTCCTTTCATTGAAAGCAATTTCAATACTTATGCCAATATTGCAGATAAATCCCCTGAGGCCATTGAATATAACCGGAGACACAGGGCAATTGCCGGCCTTTCCATGGGAGGGATGCAGGCCCTGAACCTGACTTTTGGCGGTTATAGGCATGATTCAACTAAATATACGGGGACAAGTAGTTTCTTTAATAACGGCTTGGATAAGACCGTTAAAGCACCGGGAATGCAGGATTTATTTGCCTATGTCGGGGCCTTTTCCAATGCCCCTACATCCAGTACCGGGGATATTCTCGGCTCAGGAATTGCCGCAGCAGATTATCCAATGGAACTGCTATACATTACCTGTGGTGATAATGATGGTATAGCCATAATGAGTTATGAAATGGCTATAAGGGACTTAATGGAGACGGCAGGAGAGAATCTCAGAAGCTATTATCAGGTGCTTATCAGGGGCGGCGGCCATGATTTTGCTGTATGGAATCACGGTGCCTATAATTTCCTGCGCCTCCTGTTTATCGAAAGGGAGAAAGAGGTAGTTAAAATTACACTATAAGGGATAATTGATATTTGTTTTGCAAATCTGATTATTGCCAATTTTAAGCATGACTTTTAAGGAGGTTAAGGAAATATGTTAAGAGTGGTAGAAGTAGAAAATGGTGTTGTACAGGGATTACCGGCGGCTGATCCGAGGATTACCAGTTTCAAGGGTATACCCTTTGCTGCTGCTCCTGTTGGCGAAAACCGCTGGCGGACACCCCAACCGGCAGAAGATTGGGAGGGCGTTCTGGAGGCCTTTCAATTTGCTCCCATCGGGATGCAGGCCAGGCCGGGGGTTGATAAGGATAATATTTATAGTAGAGAGTGGCATGTTGATCCGGATATACCAATGAGTGAAGACTGCCTTTATCTTAATGTCTGGACACCGGCCACCAGTGCCGATGAAAAACTGCCGGTTTTTGTCTGGTTTTTCGGAGGCGGCCTACAGGTTGGTTATACTTCTGAAATGGAGTTTGATGGGGAGCGTATAGCCCGGAGGGGAGTTGTTGTAGTAACAGCCAATTATCGCTTAAATGTTTTTGGTTTTCTCTGTCATCCGGAAATTACAGCAGAGGCTCCAGAGG
>JAKPGY010000080.1 GCA_029550685.1 Bacillota bacterium | reverse complement strand
TACAGGTTGGTTATACTTCTGAAATGGAGTTTGATGGGGAGCGTATAGCCCGGAGGGGAGTTGTTGTAGTAACAGCCAATTATCGCTTAAATGTTTTTGGTTTTCTCTGTCATCCGGAAATTACAGCAGAGGCTCCAGAGGCTCCGGCCAACTTTGGCCACCTGGATCAGCAATATGCCATCCAGTGGGTAAAAAGGAATATTGCAGCCTTTGGCGGTGATCCGGATAATATTACCATTGGCGGCCAGTCTGCAGGCGGCGGCAGTGTACTTGCCCAGTTGACCTCACCTCAGAACGAAGGGGCTTTCCAGAGGGCTATTATTCAAAGCGGGGTTTTTGCCCCATTGTATCCAGGGAACCGTATACCGATCAGGGGAACCAGTCTGGCTGAGGCTGAAGAGGATGGAGTAAGGTTCTTTGATTTCCTGGGAGTTTCCTCCCTGGAGGAGGCCCGGCAGCTGGATGCAGAATATATCATGAATAAGGCATTGGAGTATAAGGGATTCTGGGCTACTGTTGTTGATGGTGTCTTCTGTCCAGGAGACCCATTCAAATTGTTTCTGGAAAATAAACGCCTGCAGGTACCTGTATTATTGGGTCATACATCTTCTGAATTTTTCAGCGGGCCTGATGTCCGTACTAAGGAAGAATTTGAAGAAATGGCTGTAAGGCTCTTTGCTGATGATGCGAAAGAATTTCTTGAGTTGTGCCAGTTTGATTCAGGGGATATAGATGAAATAAAAGAAAGGGCTACAGTAAATAGTATAGAGTATGCTATCCGTGTCATGGCCAGGGCCAATGCTGAGACAGGAGCCAATACACCAATGTATTATTATAACTTTGATGCCGAAATACCGGGCTGGGATAACCCGGGAGCCTTTCACTCCGTAGATCTCTGGTTCTTTTTTGAGACTCTGGCCAAATGCTGGCGGCCCTTTGTCGGTAAGCATTATGACCTGGCCCGGCAGATGTGTAATTACTGGGCTAACTTTATTAAAAACGGAGACCCTAACGGGAAGGATATAACAGGAGAGGATATGCCTCAATGGTATCCCTATACTCCTGAAGAACCTTACGGCATGTTATTCAAAGATAAGTCTGAGTTTCTGAGAGAAAGGCCCAGTAAGTTAATGGAATTTCTGGTTAATCATTGCCGGTGGTGATAAAGGAATTGTCAGCATTGAGGGTACAATACCGGGGGGAAGCTTTCTCCTGTGATTTTTAAATAAAGTTAGTAAAAAACGAATGGGGAGGTGGGGGGTAGATGGAAACATTGCTTTACTTAAAAAATGACTATATAGAAGTGGCGGTTTCTCCAGAGGTGGGAGGGAGTATTTATTCCTTCCGTTATAAAAAGGATGGAGAGTGGCTGGATATCATGCGGTGGACCACTGAGGAGGCCCTGCAGAATGCTGATACGGGACGTTTTGCTTCCTATAATCTTTTCCCCTATTCAAACCGGATTGAAAATGCCAGGTTAAAGTTTAAAGGGAAAGTGTATCAACTGGAAGTAAATTTTGATGACGGCCATGCTATTCATGGAGAAGCCTGGCTGAAGCCATGGAAAGTGGTAGAAGCAGAGGAGGACAGGCTGCTGCTGGAGTTCAATAGTAAGGATTTTGATAATATATCCTGGCCGTTCCCTTTCCAGGCGAGGATTGAGTACAGGATAGAGGATAAGGATTTTATAGTGAAAACATTTATCAGGAATACAGGTAATGAACTGATGCCCGTCGGGATGGGTATTCACCCCTATTTTATGAGGGATTTAAAAGGAGAAGAAGAGAAAGTAGTCCTGAAAATGGAGACCATGGGAGTTTACCCTGGGGAAACCCAGATTCCGACTGGCCACTGGGTGGAAGCACCAGGCAAATGGAATTTTACCCTGGGCAGGGATTTACCGACGGAATTTGTAGATCATTGTTTCCGGGTTGGCGAAGGCCCCATTGAAATTAGCTGGGAAAAGAGTAATGTAAAATTGACCATCGAAAGGGATGCTGTCTTTAAACACATTGTTCTTTATTGTCCGATAGGCGAGAGGTTTTTTGCCCTGGAGCCGGTGACTAACTGTAATAATGGCTTTAATATGGCTGAAGAAGGTATAGAGGATACAGGTACCATAGAGCTGGAGCCCGGAGCAGAGGCAGCAGGAGAGATTGTCTTTAAACTTCAATAAAAGATAAATATTTATAATAAACCCCTTTCTATTCCATAATAAATAATGCCGTTACGGTGTTATACCGTCATAATCTAACAACATTAGGTTATGGTGTATTTATGTGTTCCTACTAATTACAGGATAAATGGGATAGAAAGGGG
>JAKPGY010000062.1 GCA_029550685.1 Bacillota bacterium | reverse complement strand
CGGCGGGGTGCGGATGTACAGAATACCAAGAGAACTAAGAAGATTTCGGTATATTGTTCCGCAGATAACGCACTCTGGGGCGGGGGAATATGAGGTCAGAAGTATCATGTTCCCATATAAGCTGAAGCGCAAGCCTAAGGTGCGGAGGTCAAGTGCTACCCCGACTGAACCCTAGACTCCGCCATAGAAGTTACCAGGGGGTGATGAATAATGGCCATAATATTCCGCGATGACGATGAAACAATAAACCCACTCCTGATTGACCCCGATTTTGATTTTATAGAAATTTACTACACATTCTATAACTCCAGGGACACGGTAAGGCCGACTGTTACCGACTTGGGCATAACCTTTACTCTAAACAAGATTATCCATGGAGACGGAACAGCGGGAAATCCTTATCAGGTAGGGACTTTTAGGGACCTATTCAATGTGCGCAACGAACCGTCTGCATACTATATTCAAACGGCAGATATTGACTTGGGCGGGGTCGAGTGGGAGCCGATCGAGTCCTTTACTGGCAATTACAACGGAAATGGTTACAAAATCACAAACATCAATGCTCCCTTGTTTGGGACAACAATTAACGCCGTCTTGCAAAAAATCGGGCTAACTAATGCTAGGGTCACTAATGGTAGTGGAGTGTTAGCTAATAACTGCTTCGGCGGTACTGTTGAACAATGCTACAGTACAGGCTCGATCAGCGGAACTAAGAACATCATGGGTGGCTTAATTGGAAGAATACAAAACTGGGTAGACGAAGACAACCTGAAAGTCAGCATGAGAATTAGGGAGTGCTTTAGCACTTGCAATGTAACCAACAATTCCACAGTAGAGTCTACCAGTGCAGAATATGGGACTGGTGGATTAATTGGTTGCGTTGGTTATACCTTTACAGTACAGGAAATATCAAGGTGTTATTCCAGCGGCAAGGTAACCGTTGCGGTTGATGATGAATCAACTAATGTTGGCGGGATGTTCGGATATGTTATAAGCACCGAACCGCCGAATCTAGGTTCCTGCTACTATGATTCTCAAAAATCTGGATATTCCGACAACAAGGGGACGCCCAAAACTACCGTCGAGATGAAGAAGGAGGAAACTTACCTTAACTGGGACTTTACGAACATCTGGGCAATCGAACCTGACAAGAACGACGGTTATCCTTACTTGCTATATAAGGCGTCGGATGACCCCTTCCAGCCCTGGACTCCTCCCAAACTAGAACCTAGCTGGTGGGAAGGCTTCAAGCTGCCGTTCAATATTTTAGAGCTGGACGACGATGCACCCATAGCAATCCAGCGCAACTTCAAAGAAATAGAGCATTTTATCAACATCCTCGGCAGAACCTCTGGCGAAATAAA
>JAKPGY010000030.1 GCA_029550685.1 Bacillota bacterium | reverse complement strand
AGTTTGCCATCCTTATAAATATCGAGTCGACCAGCATCGATCTTTATCCAGTCACCGGGCTTATCTTTGTTGATTGCTCGCATCGAGTTTACGATGGCGTTGCCATCCTCGTCTACACTAAATGGAGCATCTGCTGGAGACTCATCACCAGCCCAAAAGCGATAGTCTCCCTCCCCAGACACACCTGCACGAGAGGTGCCGCCTTGTCCTACATTGAGCGTTTTGGTTATGGCCGCATCCTCTGTAAGTAGTAGCTTAGTGGCAACACTATCAAAAGTGGCTCCAAAGTTTTCCCAGTTACTTGATGTCCAAGCTCCACGAGTGTTGTCGGTGCCTTTAAAGATATAGTAGGTACCGTTATACCTGACTACATCTCGTCTGGTGGCGTTATTAAAGTAGTAAGTGTCGCTACTAAAGTCGCCACGGAAAACTATACCTGGTCCCGGGTCACCTTTTGCACCCGTATCTCCTTTATCTCCCTTGTCACCTTTATCTCCTTTATCACCTTTATCACCTTTATCGCCCTTTTGCCCATCCGTAGCGTAGTAAGATGTGCTATAAGCTGTTGAGGAAGTGCCATCAGTATAAGTTATTGTTGTCCTCGTCCAAAGATACCTGCCTTTGACAGGGGAAGGTACAGATGTTGACCATCCGCTTGAAGGGGCTGATGTTCCACTAGTGCTGATTGCATATTCAATTTTTGTTGACGATATGCCTTTACCGTCAGCACCTTTCTGCCCGTCTGTCGGATAGTAGGACACGGAGTAAGTTGTAACTGACGAACTGTCTGTATAAGTTGTAACAGTCCTTGTCCAAAGATACCTACCTTTAACGGGGGAAGGTGGAGAAGTCAGCCACGTACCTGTCGGTGCTGTTGTTCCACTAGTGTGTAGTTGATACCTAACTTCTGAACTTACAATGCCCTTACCATCGGCACCTTTATCTCCTTTATCTCCCTTGTCACCTTTATCACCTTTTGCGCCAGTGCTTCCCTTAAAGGCAATAGCGTAGCTAAAGTTTCTAGTAAATGTTTTTCCGTCAACTGTAATTGTTATTGGAATAGTTCCACTGGGTGAGGTCATAGAGGAACTCACAGTAAAGGTGATAGTTGTGCCAGATACAGAACTGGTCATGCCTGTTGGTTTAGCCCCTACGGAAATTGCCGAAGGAGTTATAGCAGAAGCCCCTTTATAAGCTATTACCTGGGTAGTGGTCGAGCCTGCCAAAGCGGCTCCTGTTGAGCCTGCAAAAGTGTGTGATTCATTTGTTAATAACACAGTATAGGCATCTGCTCCAGCGGCCCCTGTTGACCCTTTCGGACCAGTGTCGCCTTTTGGACCTTGAGCACCATCTACTGCTCGGGCAATGGTGAAGCTGTCAGAAACAGTAGCATCTGCGGCTTTAATGGTCAGGGTTTTAAAGGTTGATGTAGAAGGATTTATAGTGACTGTGTTTCCACTCCTTGTCACTCCTGTCGGAAGTGACGAGGTAAAGGATCCCCCATTGACGCTGTAAGTCCAACTGTTTATAGAGGTATTTACGGCTGTTCCTGTTACAGTAAATGGACTGGAGGGTGTCACAGCCCCACTGGAAGACACGGAAATAATCTGGGTTGCTCCTGATAATTTAATCAAAGGTGCATTAGCTCCAGGATCTCCCTTGTCACCCTTATCACCTTTATCACCTTTATCACCTTTATCGCCTTTAGCACCATCTGCACCCTTCGCCCCATAAAGATCCCAATAGGTTCCTTGGGCTGGGGTTCTGCCCGATTGTGGTGTAGTATACTTGAAAATCCATGAAGAACCGCCATAGGACACCACATCACCCATATAATAGGTTGTGCTTGCATTATATGCTCCACGCCATACGGGAACCCTAAACTCTGCCCCTGATTGAGACTGAACAATAGCGCCTCTGAGTTTGAGTTGCGATCCATCCCACTCTAAGGAAGGATTCAATGCCCCACCTAACTTAAATTGCCCATTAGCTAGATCAAGGAAAGAGCCTGCATTATTATTGTAATTTCTGGATTTGATGGCATCTGTAGCAAGTTTCTCTGCTGTAATTGTGCCATCAGCAATCAAATCGCCTAGCAAATACACCTTCTTAGTTTGAGTGTCTACGACAAAAACAGATGATTCAGTTCCATCTGGGCTAAAGACCTTAAACCTATCTGCCATAACTGCAAACTCTGATTCGTTCTGCTCGTTTATTCCTGATACAAATCCAGTTGCGTATGTTTTGCCCCCACTTGTCTTT
>JAKPGY010000006.1 GCA_029550685.1 Bacillota bacterium | reverse complement strand
TTAGGATCTGGCTTGGGGACCAGCTCCGAAAGCTGCTTTATGATTTTTTGATAGTTCCCATTCATGGTATTGTAAAGCCGGGCCACCGGGCGCTCTCTTTCGTATGGTGGTGTGTTTAGCGACTGGGTGAACATCTCTGTGCAACCGTTTTCCATAATGTCCAGCTCCCAATCCTCAAGAGTGATCCTCATATATGCGGCCCTCTGAATGAGTCCGTCGATGATTGCCTTGTTATCTTTGTCTATGTTTTTATAAATCCGCTTAAGTCTAAGCACCTCTTTCTTGATCCGTTCATCTACTGCCAACTCGCGCTTACTAGCCACATATATCACCTCTTTTCATGGTAGGGGGGTCACGTGCGAACCCCGTGCGTTGTTTGTAGGTAGGGCACTCGGTATCGCTGGCAGGCCCCCTAATCTGTTACTGGGGGGGGTATTTAGGTATCAGGTTCCCCTGTTCATCAAACATCACATCTTCCCTGGTAGCACTATGCTTGCTTTGGTGCTCCCGCGTATGGCACTCATGGCATAGCAGCTCTAGGTTGTCCCAGCTCAGCGCGATTGCCGGATCGTTGATATTGTTTGGAGTCAGGTAGACCTTGTGGTGCACCTCATCCCCTGGCTGGCCGCACCGCTCGCACAAACCAAAGACGGACTGAGCATACGCTGTCCTGCATCGCTGCCATGTCGCACTCTTGTAGAACTTAATCGCAAAGTCTTTTGCCATCCCGTCCCCCACCCCGCCGCATAAATCGGGATGTAGCGGCCCCACTTGTCCTCAAAGCAAAAGAGCCGGGGTCTTTGCCCTGGCTCTCTGTTCACTTTACACAATACCACAGATTGATTCTAAACTTCTATAAACTATCCAAATTAATTTTAGCCAGTGCTTTGCTATGTAACTTATGCACCCACTGCCAACTCAGATTCATTTCCGCCGCTATCCATTCAAAGGTTTTACCGTCCAGGTACCTATACTGCAGTAACAGCCTTTCCCGATCATTCTCTACCGCCTCAATGATTGACTTTATACTATCTCTTACTTCAATTAACCGATCAACATCAGCGTCGATTTCCTTCTCCAAGTCAACAATTTTAGCCAGTATTTCTTCGGTCTTCCCGTAGATAGTGCCCCCGCCGCGTGGCTCTGTGCTGTACACCTCGGTTACCCTGGTCAGCTTAGACCTTAGCCGGGCAACCTCTTCCAGTTTACGATCAATCTCCCGGTCCAGATTTATATATCGTTTGAGATACTTGATTTTATCTTTGTTGGTCATAGTTGCAGCGGTAAAAGCTGTCGAAAACATCGCCACTTATCAACCCTCCTCAAACATGATGCCCTTGTTCTGCTCAAAGGCATAATCGTACTCCATGCAGGCTCCCTTCGACTCTTTCCAGTTGCTCAGGAAGTAGACCGCATCACAAACATCGATCATCGAAAAACAGACCCTCATGTACTCCTGGTGCTCGAACCCATCCGGCAGGACTGCTGGGTTCATAGTGGTATGCCCCTGGGCCCTCAGCTTCTTCTCAGCTTCGGCAAACTGCTGCTTATAATCTGGATTGCCGGTGACCTTCCCCGCTATGTAAACTTTCACTTGCTCCTCCCCCTTCTGTCGTGGTTTCCTTGTTATGTTCATTCAATTGGTGTTCTATATGTTATCTTAACTATTGTAAATATTCGACCAATTAAGCTTTTGTTTTTCCCCTCTTTTTCTTTATAGCAAACATTACAGTAACTATATCCACTATAACCAACAAATTTCATTATAAAACGGGGCATATAATATTTCGTTTGGCATCTTAAACAAGAAAGGTGCATTATTTATCCTCCTTATATGGTTCAGGTAGTAGCATCCATGCAACCACCTCTCCACTATCTGCCCATAATTCCCAATGCACAAGAATACATTCTATCCCCTAAGCACTTGCCGAATGTAGGCTTATCACCAGTGTATTGTTTACACTTCTTACAAGTCCCTTCAAAGAATCTTTTTTCATCTATCCTCATAGTTGTTCATCCTTTCCTTATTACATATAATTAACAGACTCCGCATTATAACACTCAGCACAGTAGGGTAGATAACACTGGTCGCCTATTTCTATCAGCTGTGCTTTGTCGCCATCTATTTTTTTGGTATAAACAGCATCCTTACCACAAGGACAGACTGCAGTGAGTTTTGTCACGCTGTCAGCAATGCACATTAAGTCACCCATAAAGCCAAAAGGCTTTCGGTTGTGGTCCATATCCAAACCACTAACTAGAACCACTTTCCCCTGGTCCTTCGCCTCCTGACAGAAGGACACAACCTCCTCATTGAAGAACTGGGCTTCGTCCAGGACAATAACTTCTACGTGTTGTGGGATATATGTTAGCTTTGATACTGGCATTGGACATAAATCTATCTCTCCCCTAATGGTTGAAATAGATGTCTTCTGCTGCCTGGTATCAGTCTCGGGCTTGAACGCGCAAAAAGATTTTCCGGCAATTACATACCGTTCCAACCGGCGCAGCAGTTCGGTGGTTTTCCCCGCGAACATCGGGCCGGTAATTACCTCTATCCTTCCCGGCATTCCGCATACCTCCTTAGAACTGCCTAGGTCAGCTGAATGGTGAATGGTTTGGCTTTAACCACCTTTGCCCTACCATCCCTCAGCATCCGGCGCACCTTGCCATACCGTTCTGTGGGCATGAGAGGTTTGCCTTCTTTAGAGAGAACATATACCATAGTATCCCTCTTTCAGAGATAAGTCAGCCTTGCGGCTGTTGGTCCACTTCGCCCTTGTTCAAAGGGGTTTTTGCCGGCAGCACTTCGCCTACCCATCAGCGATGTTTAACCACCGGCCGCAGTGTCCGGAACGTGTGGAGTATCCCGGAGTGCCTATGTCATTCCCTTTGAACGGCTCCTTGCTTTGCAAGGGGGCTAATCAACCGGGCTTGCCGGAT
>JAKPGY010000245.1 GCA_029550685.1 Bacillota bacterium | reverse complement strand
GGAATCCCAACGTCCCGTCATTCGTTCCCGCGGGGTATCCATATTCAAGACTTGAGATTGTTACTCGTTGCCCTGTGGTAACATTATATGCGAGTATCGTCCATGACGTAGCATTCTCCAATATAATTGCTATCTCAACCCTATCTCCGTTATTAATTGTGAATGATTTTGATACCGATATAGAACCATTGGGATAGAAAAGACCATTGGCATAGAAGAATCTGGTACTCCCGCAATAAAACGTTAACCCACATGATTCAGTCCCGGTTGAGAATCTGAAGAAGTAATATCCTGCTCCAAGACTTGGGGAGTTTGCTGTGACCGTTTTTATGTTTGTAAGGGTTATACGTCCATTAACGACATCCCATGTAGCAGACCCGGTTCCAGATACAGTATATTCCCCACTTCTATCCCACTGGCAGTCATCAATAAACGTAGTCCCGACAACTTCTTGCGTCCCATCGTGATATGTCTCAAGCATTGCTCCTCGGTGGATTGGTTTCTGGTAGACGCGAGTGCCGGAGATTTGGAGATTACTAAATTCTACGCCCTGATAATCTATATCATTATACCATTCCCCGATACCAGAGTATCCACTTGCATATGTGGTATCAGTGTAGGATATGTTATCAACCCCACTTCCGTTCCACTGGAACGTGATAGTATTCCCGATGATGTTTGCGATATACGTATACCATGTTCCGGGTGTTACGGTAGTAGAATATGTCGCAAGGGTTGTTTCAACATAATTATCCACCCTCTTCAATACTATTGCAGTTTCGTTAACTTCGATACGGTATCCATATGCGAAGTAAGAGTTGTAAAGACCGCCCCATAAGTTTTGTATCCTGAGATAAATCTGGCCCTTTTCACCCGTCTGAAGTAATTTTATACTCCCCGTTTGAGTAGTATCCGTAAGGATGACGGGGAGAACTACTGCTCCAACCATTGATGTAGATCCTCGTTTAATAGTGATCTTATCAGACGCGATTGTTGTGGTCGTTGCTGCCTTTACACTATATCTTCCGATTGAGGTAGCATCGCCAAAATCATCCCGGAACCAGAACGGCTCAGTCACCTCGATATTCGTCCGTCCCACAATAGATTCCGCGCGAATGGAGATATTGTCTATCGCATAGGTCTTGCTGTTACCTTTAGCATACCATCCAGTGTAACCCTCTGATAACGTGGTGAACAGTTTCCCAGTTGCCGTTGTCGGTTTCGCTCCAGCAGCATCATAGATATAATACCAATACGCTCCTGTGATGTCCTTCTCAATCTCAATGCGGGCAGTCTTGCCGTCAGTCAACCC
>JAKPGY010000194.1 GCA_029550685.1 Bacillota bacterium | reverse complement strand
TACTGCAGGTGGGACAAAAGATATGGATACCGGACCCGATGATGTATGGAGTTGGGCGGGAGTGAGTTGGATGAGATCGTCTTTGTGGGAGATCAAACAAGGCGACGCTATCGAGGTTCTAAAAACCATGCCAGAACAGTCGGTACATTGTTGCGTGACTTCGCCGCCGTATCAGGAGGTGCCGACTTTATTAAGCTCCTTGCAACGTTCATACAAAGCATTACACATTTCTATATATTCGTCTGTATAGGACAAGTTTGGAACTTTTCTTACCGTCCCGTACTGATTAGGGAAATTGCGGTATCCGGTTATTTTAGTGCGGTACTGTGCACTTTGTTTTTGCAATTCCCGTAATTGCAAAACTGTTTCTGCGACCCGTTTCTTGACCCGGAGATATGGCAACACGGTTTTAAGTATGTTTTCTGCTCGCTGTTCAGATGCCTGGTAACAAAATAAGGGGCGGCCATTCTTGGTGTGAGGCGTTTCTTTGAAATACCATCCGCCAAGGTTTTCAGCAATAAACTTAATTGCATCTTCATCAACCATTCTAATTTGAATGCGCGCATGATACCCTGGGTTCTTTCTACCAGTACATTTATATGCCTTGGAGCGTTTAATTCCAATATACGCTTCACCATCGAATAAACCAGCTATATAAGCAATATCGGTATCTAACAATTACAAAACCCCCTTATATGTGGTTATGTTACTATAATTTTAGCATAAATGGGAGGTGATGTCAAAGTGGATGGGCTGAAACATCGTTTTTACTTAGGCGATTCCTTGGAGGTACTTAAATCGCTTCAAGATAAAAGCGTTCATTGTTGTGTAACAAGCCCTCCCTATTGACTGGGGACTCCGCCTGTATCCTGGCCGGGTGCCCGGTTGGAGGAACCGTGCTCGATCCGTTTGCCGGAAGCGGTACAACCCTTCTAGTGGCCATACAGCATCACCGGAAATCTATTGGCATTGAACTGAACCCCGAATACATTGAGATAGCCAAGCGGCGGTTAAATAGTGTGCAGTTGAAACTGGTAATGGAATAGGGGGTAGTTGGAGGACAAGCCATTGCTCTGAACCGGACGTAAGCAGGTGTTGTGGCCGCCCCGGCGGTACGGAAGGAAGAAACTACGGGGAGCAACTAGAGTTGG
>JAKPGY010000183.1 GCA_029550685.1 Bacillota bacterium | reverse complement strand
GTCGCTCGCCCGGCTATTGCTCCTGCTTAACTCGTGCAGAGATATTTTCATTCATCGTGGCCTGTGTTACAGGGACAATTACGAGCCCCCGTTAGGGGGCGCGACAATCTCTTTGACTATCTGCGGTTTCAGTTTATAGATCGCCACGTCGCTTCGTTCCTCGCAACATTATTAGTGAGCGATAGCGAACATCAGTAGTGCCCGTAGGGTGCAACATTAATAGCGACCAAGGGGAGCATCAGTAGTACTGTAAAGTGCGATGACACAAACAATTTTTTTATTGTAGCCCACAACTAGTTATAATTGGCAACCCCTCGCTGGGTTTAGACCACTTCATAGCCAGCGTCTTGTATTTTTACCTTAATATCATCCAGCTTAACCTTGTCGTTATCAAATTCTACCTTTACGGTTTTGCTGGCCAGATCCGGATCCACTTTAGTCACGCCCGGCAAGGCACCCACCGACTCCTTGACCGCGGCTACACAGTGCATGCAGGACATACCTTCCACATTTAATACCTTGGTTTCACTTGCCATTAGCACCCCTCCTTAATCTTCCCCTTAAACTGCTGCTTTATTAGGATTAAAACCACGCAGGCTCAGGGAATTAGTTACTACTGACACCGAGCTGAACGCCATAGCAGCCCCGGCTATAACCGGATTGAGCATTCCCAGGGCAGCAAAAGGTATACCAATAATATTATAAATAAAAGCCCAGAACAAATTCTGCTTGATTTTGCGCATGGTTTGCCGGGACAGGCGGATAGCTGCAGGAATGGTGCGCAAGTCACCTCGCATCAGCGTTATATCCCCGGCTTCCATGGCCACATCGGTTCCGGTTCCCATAGCTATGCCGATGTCAGCAATGGCCAGAGCAGGAGCATCATTAATGCCATCCCCCACCATCGCCACAGTTTTTCCTTCTCCTTGCAGTTCAGCTACTTGTTGAGCCTTATGTTCCGGCAGCACTTCTGCCAGAACATGATTTATGCCCACCTGCCTGGCAATAGCTTCCGCTGTGCGGCGGTTGTCACCGGTAATCATATACACTTCGATACCCATATGCTGGAGCTCAGCAATAGCTTGCCGGGAACTTTCTTTCACCGTGTCCGCTACCGCCAGAATAGCTTCCAATTGCCGGTCCACTGCCATCAGCATGGCAGTTTTGCCCTGATCTTCCAGTTCAGCTATTCTGGCTTCTACGCTACCGGTGGAAATGCCCTTTTCCGCCATCAGCCGGCGGGTTCCCACATATACTTCCTGCCCCTGGATGGTGGCTCGTACTCCCATACCCGGTATGGCTTCAAATCTATCCGGATCTTCCAGCTGGCCAAAAACCTCCTTGCCTTTTGCAGAGATAGCCACACCCAGAGGATGCTCAGAGTTTTTCTCGGCAATACTGGCCCAGTGCAGTATTTCCTCCTGTTCCAGATTGCCCAGTTTAATGATGTCAGTGAGTTCCGGCATTCCTTTGGTAATTGTGCCGGTCTTGTCCAAGACCACGGTGTTCAGCTTGTAAGCGGTTTCCAGGTACTCGCCGCCTTTAATAAGGATACCATGCTCAGCACCCTTGCCGGTGCCCACCATTATTGCTGTAGGAGTAGCCAGTCCCAAAGCACATGGACAGGCAATGACCAATACGGCTACTGCACTTATTAACGCCTGGTTTATGCCTCCCCCCAGCAGGTACCATATTATAAAGGTAAGCGTGGCAACACCCACAACAGCAGGTACAAAAATTCCTGCTACCTGATCCGCGATCTTTTGGATGGGAGCTTTGGAACCCTGGGCCTCTTCCACCATTTTAATTATCTGGGCCAGAGCCGTTTCCTTGCCTACCCGGGTGGCTTGCAATTTGAAGGTGCCGAATTTGTTTATAGTTGCTCCAAACACCATCTCTCCCGCCTCTTTATCCACCGGCAGGCTTTCTCCGGTTAGCATGGATTCATCCAGGGAAGAATGGCCCTCCATAATTATTCCATCCACGGGAACCTTTTCTCCCGGCCTGACTATCACCAGATCCCCTAGTTCTACATCTTCAATAGGAATGTCCAGTTCCTGGCCATCACGTATGACCCGGGCGGTCCTGGCCTGCAGGGCGGCTAGTTTGCGGATGGCCTCGGAAGTTTTGCCCTTGGCCACTGCTTCCAGGTATTTGCCCAGAAGTATCAGAGTGATGATAATAGCGGAAGTCTCAAAATACAGGTTTTTCATCATACCCGGACCGGCTTTTTCAAAAAAGACATTATACAGGCTGAAAAAGTAGGCCGCAGATGTACCCATAGCTACCAGTACATCCATGTTGGCACTGCCCGAACGCAGGGAAAAGTAGGATTGTTTATAAAAGCGGGCGCCAATAATAAACTGAATAGGCGTAGCTATGGCCAGCTGGAAATACTGGTTGTGCAAAAAGGCCAGTCCACTGATCTCCAGTCCCAGAACGCCCAGCAGCATAGACAGCAGCAGCGGAATACTCAGAATAATCGAAATTACCAGGGTAACTCTCAGATTGCGGATCTCCGCCGCTTTTTCTTCCGCTTCCCGGTCCCGGCTGACTTCTTCTATACCCTGAGCTTCATAGCCCAGAGACTGGACCGCTTTAATCAGGTCAGCGACTTTGATCAGGTCAGGATTATATTCTACCGCTGCTCTTTCGGTGGCCAAATTAACATTAGCCTCCTGTACCCCTTCCAGAGAGTTCAGCTTCTTTTCTATACGAGCCGAACAGGCCGCACAGGTCATGCCTGTTACCTTTAGGGTCACCTTGTTAGCATCCGTCTTTTGATTTGGGATTACCCGGTAGCCCAGTTTTTCTATAGTCTCTTTAATACGCTCCGGCGACAGGCTGCTGTCATCATATTCTATATGGACTCTTTCCAGAGCCAGGTTGACATTGGCTGAATTAACCCCTTCCAGGTGGTTTAGCCTCTTCTCGATACGGGCTGCACAAGCTGCACAAGACATGCCCATAACTTGCAGTGACTCTTTCTTAACCATAACTGCCCCCCTTTCCGGGTACTGATAATAATAGTAGTTTAACATTAGTATAGCAATTATCACATCAAGAACAGCTTATGATGAAAGAAATCATCTATGCACGGATTAAGCAGAAGTATTGGCCGGGCGAGTGACGCACGACGAGCCGATGCAATACACGGCGAAACGGAGGGCTGCGAAGCGTAGCGAGAAACAGGACGTTTCGAGCAGCGAGGACTGAGTGCATGGATGCGAATTCCGAGCGGTCCGCTTCACACCGAAGCAAGCCGGTGGGTTACAGGTGAGGAGTTCTGGAGCGAACTGGCTAATATTCCTGCATCCCGGCTAACATCCTGCGAAACCGTGATTAGCGAAGACCGGCATAGAGATCGCCACGTCGCTTCGCTCCCTCGCGATGACACAACGACGACTGTTTTCACAGCAATTGTCAGCTGTGGTACAGACCACGATGGACGAAAAGCCATCCTTCTTGTCATTGGCCGTTCCGGCACTCCTGATGCTCCCTTCGGTTGCTATTAATGTTACGAGCCCCGAAGGGGCGTGGCAATCTCATTCAACTTGCCTGTGACTCTCGTTCGAGATCGCCACGTCGCTTCGCTCCCTCGCAACATTAATAGTGAGTTCCAAAAGAACGAACATCGGGAGTGCCGGAACGGCCAACATTAATAGTGAGCGCTAGCGAACATCGGTAGTCCTTTAGGGCGATGACAATTAAGGAATTCCCTTTTTTCTGCGATGACACAGAGAGCTATTTTCACAGCAAGGACAATGCAATGGGGTGACAGGAACAGTGGACAGAGTCTTTTTGCTCAGGGAACAGGGCAGCATTAGGCGGTCTGGCACACACTATTCTTTACGCACTGTACGCTTTCTGTCTTCCGGCAGATCCAGCCCCAGGGTTCCCCCGGGATTCATGATATTATTAGGATCAAAGTGTTTTTTCAGGGCTCTTAACACTTCCATCTGATTCTTGCCCAACTGGCCTTCCAGCCAGGGAGCTGTCATCTTACCTATTCCATGATGATGGCTCATGGCTGCTCCATATTTTTGGATACTATCCAGTATGCCATACTGGTACTCCAGGTATTCGTCTATCTGGTTCATTCTGGCTATGAATATGAAATACAAATTCCCACCCTGGGGATAAACATGAGAAATGTGCGTCATGCATATGGTATTGGGCCGGCTTTTGCAGAATCCCCTTACCCCCTCATAGACTTCCTGCAAATTGGCCCAGGAAACAGCGCATTCCAGAGTATCGGTCATTATGCCGAAATCCTGCAGGTCTTCCCTCATGTAGGGGTCCTTGAACCTTCCCTTTTCCCAGGATTTGGTGACGAACTGGGTGGTATACATGGCTCCGTACTTTTTGCATATCCTGTGAATATTTCTTTTCACATTTCTGGTAAAGGATTTGTCCCCGTCGGCCGATCCCAGGAGCATGCATCTTTCTCCTTTTTTATAGCCTTTCAGTGCCAGAATCTTATCAATAACCGTTCCTTCTACTCCATAGAGTTTCATGGCTATATCAGTTTCCTCCGGGTCCGAAAGGCGAAACACTGAAGGATAGCCAAACTCTCCCTGCATGATCTCCCGGATTGCTTCCACAGCATCCGGCCAGTTCCTGAACATATAGGAAAACCTGCTCCGGTTTTCCGGCATATAGCGGAAGATCTTCAAGGTAACGGACACCAGTATGCCAAAAGTGCCTTCACTGCCTATCATGATCTGATCTATGGAAGGACCGGTAGCGCTGGCGGGGTATTCACCGGTTTTAATGGTGCCCACCGGAGTGATGTACTCCTGGCATACTACTATATCTTCTATCTTGCCGTAATAGGTGGAATTTTGACCTGCTCCCCGGGTTACCACCCACCCGCCTACACAGGAATACTCGAAAGACTGGGGAAAGTGCCCGCAGGTATAAGCTCTCTTGGCATTAAAAAGCCGGGGGGCATCATTTAAGATCTGTTCCAGCCTAGGCCCGGGCATACCCGGTTCCACAGTGATGGTCTGGTTGATTTCATTAAATTTCACTACCCGGTTCATATGTACTCTCATATCCAGAGTAATACCTTTTTGGGTGCATTCTACACCCCTGGTTACAGAAGAACCGCCCGCATAAACATAAATATTGATCTTTTCCTGGTGGCAGTACTCCACTATTTTCTGGATGTCTTCTTTGTTGCGGGGATATATCACCAGGTCAGGCACATTTTCCACTATTCCTTCCCTAAGCCGCATCAGATCAATCATGGTCTTGCCGTAAGCCACCTGCAGGCGCGAGTACTCATCCTCCCGTACGTTTTCTTCCCCAACTATTTCCTTAAAATGATCCACCTGCTCCGGAGTCAGTGAAATGGGAATATTATAGGATACCGTCTCCAGTCCCATTTTCTGTTTTTGCTTAAAATCCGCATCGGTCATATGGAAAGTACTTTTCATCAGTTCATAAAGACGGGGGTTGGGATGCTTAAACTCTTGGGGGTCGCCCCACTTAAATATTGACCGGTAGGATTTTTCCGGGGGTACTTCTTCGTACCATTCCGGCAGGAAGCCGCTGTTCTTTTTGCTCATCATGATCGCTCCTTTATGATTACCTCTATATATCCGGATAATGGGTAATTTCTTTTATCTCCTGGTATAGACTTTCCAGCCGCGGGTAAATCTTGCAATAGACCCGTTCGTAAAGTTCCCGGTACAGCCTGGCGTTTTTAGGATCAGGCTCAAAGGCACTGGTATAATGAACCATATGGTTTACCGCTTCTTCATAGCTGTTAAATACCTTTAGGCCTACAAATCCGTTGATGGCTGCTCCCAGTCCGGAAGTTTCATAAGTCTGCCCTCGGACCACGGTTCGGTTAAACATATCGGCGGTTATTTGACAGATGGCATTACTCTGGGATCCCCCGCCAGAGACCGCAATTTTCCTTACTTTCACTTTAGATTTCTTTTCCAGGTTCTCCAGGCCTTCCAGGAGAGCATAATTTATGCCTTCGATTATCGCTCTATAGATATGAGCCCGGGTATGAACATCACCAAAACCAATAATTGCTCCCTTGGCCTCGGGCATCTTTAATCCCGGTGTCCAGAAAGGCTGCAGGATAAGTCCCTGGGATCCAGGGGGGATATCAGCCAGTTTCTCATCCAGCACCTCTTCCGGGGGAACTCCCCTTTGCTCCGCTTCCATCATCTCTCGCAAGCCAAATTCCTTTTTAAACCAGCTTATCATCCAGTATCCCCGGAAAATTTCTATTTCCGGATTATAATACCCGGGTATGGAAGCAGGATAAGCTGGCATGAACTGAATAGGTTCCAGATAACGCTGGGTATTGATCTGAACTGTAGCTGTGGTGCCGAAACTCATGCTGGCACAGGCCGGATTCATACACCCTACTCCCAGGGTTTCACAGCCTTTGTCCGATCCGGCAGCAATTACCGGGGTTCCCTCCTTAATACCGGTAGCAGCAGCGGCCTGGGCGGTGACACCGGCAATGATTTCTCCCGGTTTAACCAGATCATAAAGCTTATCCTGGTCAATGCCGAACATTCTCCACTTAAAATCATAGGACTTGCACCAGCATTGTCTCTTGTAGTCAAAGGGAATATGACCAATTTGGCTGGCCACTGAATCCACAAATTTACCGGTTAACTGAAAAATAAAAAAGCCTGATAACAACAGGACTTTATATGTTTGTTCCCATAATTCAGGCTCATTTTCGATTATCCAGTTGGTTTTGGTTTGCCTGCGCAATATTTCTACCGTTTTAGTCATACCAATGGTTTTAAACAGGACATTGTCATAAAAGGGAAGTGGCTCCCGGCATTGGGCCATTCTTTGATCCAGCCATATTATAGCCGGTCGGAGAGTTTTGCCCTGTTTGTCAACAATGATGGTGGTATCTCTCTGGGTAGTTACCGCTACCCCCTGGATATGCTCCCAATCTTCCGGCTGCCGGGTCTTGAGAGTTTGACAGGCTGCACAGCAGCTATCCCAAAAAACATGGGGCTCCTGCTCAGCCCAGCCGGGTTGTTTGGAAAAATAGGGTTCAAATTCAACCTTTTCTTTCCCAACAATGTTACCCTGACTGTCAAAGAGAATAGCCCGTACACTCTGGGTACCGCAATCCAGGCTTAAGATATAACCTTCCCTGCTGGCCATGCTAATTCGCCTCCAGTAAACAATATAGATCCGACGTTGCGACTACATTAATACCGGTATTGCTTACATTTTCAATGATTATCTCTCCAATATGGACGGGATGGTCTAAAGTTACGGCATTGATTTGTTCCATTACCTCAAAAATTGCTTGCAAGGGCACTTCGCCGTTGGTTCTTACCGGCAAGCGGGGAACTTCTTTATAGATAGTCCGAACCGTTGAGCACACACTGCGGCGGGGGTCGGTTAATTCATTAATAGCAAACTGCTCTCCCTTGCGGCACCGGTTACCCTTTATATCCCATTGCTCCCCGGTTTTCTCTGCCTGCAAGCTGCAACCGATGGGGCATTCAATACATATCAAATTCTTCATAATGCCACCCCCTTGTCCTTAACTGGTTCCATGGTGATTTCTATAGGGCGGCTGGAAATGAGATCACCTTTTAACTCAAGTGGTACCCTTTCCATTTCCGGGGGCCTGAGAATAACATATTTTCTGGAAAACAGGATATTATCCCCGGACCTGATAGTAACCCGCATATTTTCCCGGACCTCCCGGGAGCGGAAATACAAGATCACCTTCTTATTGCTGGTATTAATATTTATATGCTGAGGCACTACGTACAAGAAATCCTGGTTATCTATTTGTATGTCCACCAACTCTCGGGAAAGGTTTTCCCGCACATACTGAGCGGCACTATCCCCGGCAATTTCCCCGCTTTCGGAAACGTAATCCACTAGATCATTAACATGCAAGGAATTTCCGCAGGAAAAAACCCCAGCCACAGAAGTCATGAAATTCTGATCAACTACCGGGCCCTTGGTGGCAGCATCGATTTTTATGCCTAGCATTTCCGCTATTTCGTTTTCCGGTATCAGGCCAACGGAAAGAATAACCGTATCACATTCTATAATCTGCTCCGTACCCTTAATAGGCAACATATTCTCATCCACTTTGGCAATTTCCACGGCTTCTACCCGGTCATCTCCAAACACCCTGGTAATAGTGGTAGAAAGATGCAAGGGTATGTGGAAATCATGCAAGCATTGCACTATGTTGCGGCTTAATCCTGAAGGGGTGCTTTTAGCTTCATACACACCCAACACCTGGGCTCCTTCCAGGGTGAGCCGGCGGGCCATAATAAGGCCGATGTCGCCGCTGCCTAAGATGACGCATTTCTTGCCGGGCAGGTATCCTTCCAGATTAACCAGATGCTGAGCCGTACCCGCTGTATATACTCCCGCCGGTCGGGTCCCGTTGATAAAAACCTGTTTGGCCGTTCTTTCCCGGCAGCCGGTGGCCAGTATCAAAGCTTTGGCTCCCATCTTTTCTACACCATTTTGCCGGTTAACCATGGTAAGTTCAAAACCGGCCCCGTTTTTTCCCACCTGGATAACATAGGTATTCATCAGAACCGAAATATTTCTGGCTTGCACCTGTTCAATGAATCTTTGCGCATATTCCGGGCCGGTGAGTTTCTCCTTGAACCTGACCAAACCAAAGCCATCATGGATACACTGCTTCAATATCCCGCCCAGCCGTTGTTCCCTTTCAATAATAAGGGTGTTCATGCCGTTATCAGAAGCAGCCAGGGCCGCTGCCAGCCCGGCGGGACCGCCGCCTAAAACAATTACATCGTAATTACTCATGGCTTTCACCTCCCGGTCTGTGGGTCTGTTTGGTTTCCTCAACTACCAGGTAGGAATTGTTGCCCTTCTTGGTTATAGCGGTCATGGGTAAACCTGTTTCTTCATTGATGATCTTCATGACTGCTGGCAGGCAGAATCCGCCCTGGCACCTCCCCATACCCGGCCTGACCCGTCTCTTAATGGCGTCTACGGTAAGGGCGGGGATGGGTGAATGAATGGCATCGAT
The DNA here is from genome assembly GCA_029550685.1 of Bacillota bacterium. Classification (GTDB taxonomy): domain Bacteria; phylum Bacillota; class Syntrophomonadia; order Syntrophomonadales; family Syntrophomonadaceae; genus DTU018. The sequence goes on along the minus strand of JAKPGY010000183.1, from coordinate 5,945 downwards.
AATTTCACCTTTGCTTACCCCCTCACAGCGGCATACTATTTCGCCGTAATGGGGATTTTCCTTGATGATTCTGCTCCGGGTGATAAAATCCATTTTGCTCAGTTCGGGGATACTTTTTCTGATAGGATTCCAGTTAGCGTTGGGCTTCACTTCCATTATTTCCTGCAAAGCCTGACAGGCTAGCTTTTCAATCTCTTCTGCTATAGCCGGTGCGGAAGCCAGACCAGGAGATTGGATACCAGCGGCATAGACCAAATTAGCTACATATTCTGACCTTTCGATAATAAAATCCTCTTCATAGGTAGCCGCTCTAATGCCGGCACAGTAATTGATAACATCAGCCGGGCTAAGGCCTTTTACCAGGGGCATGTGCTTTTTCATCAGGACTTCAATATGGTCCATATGGGTGGAGAAGTCTTCCCGGAAAGGCTGCTCGTAGGCATCGGGACCGATCAAGATGTTTCCATCTACTGTTTTTACAACTCCCCCGCCCTTGGTGTTACTTTTGGCCAGGCTCAAACTGGGTTTGCCGATCACCCCGTTGATCAGTTCCCCCTTCTTTTTGTCCAGAAATATGATCTCCCCTTTGCGAGGGTGAATAGAGAAGAACTGATCACCAGCCATATCAGCAATCATGTCGGCAAATACGCCAGCGGCATTGATAACTAACCGGGGATAAACGGTCCCCCGGTTGGTTTCTACACTGGTAATCCGGTTATGCTCCCTTTGCATGGACAGTACTATGGTATTTAATGAAACTTCTGCACCGTTCTGCACCGCATTTTCCGCGTAGGCCACCGTCATTTTGTAAGGAGAAATTATACCCGTAGTAGCAAAATGCACTGCTCCCGCTATGGGTATGCCAATATTAGGTTCTATTTTTAATGCTTCTTCCCTGGATAATAGAGTGACTTCTTTAACGCCCATCTTTTGAGCACGTATGCTCAACACCGGTTTAGCCAGATTCAGCCACCGGTTATCAAAAAGAACACTCGAGCCGCACCTGACGATTTTAACGTCCAGTTCCTGGGCGACTCGAGTGTACATTTCGTTACCTTTTACATTAAAAAGAGCTTTTTTTGAACCGATTTTGGGCTCTATACCCGGATGAATCATGCCGTCATTTCTGGAAGAAGCATGCATGGCTACATCATCTTCCTTATCCACCAGCAAAATCGACAGCTGCCATTTGGATAGTTCTCTGGCGATAGCACAGCCGATAATCCCACCGCCAATAATAAGCACGTCAACTCTTTTCCCTTGGAGAGCCTGATCATACAGCTGAGGTTTTTTAATCTTGGGGACATCGAAATTCTTAACCTTTAACTTATTGACCACACCTTTATAGCCCTGGTTGGCACACATCTTCCCTGCGGTGTACAGTTCATCCCAGCTGGAAACCGTACCTTCCAGTACTATAGACGAATGCCATTCACGAAGCGAGACATCAGGAGAGATCTTCTTGCGTACCCTGCTTTCAAGCGCCTGTAAACTTTTTCTCAAGATATCACCCCTAACTTAGGAAACCCGAAGTTCTGTTATCAGTGGTCTTCCGGTTCATTCTATTCATTTTTTCTTTCACTTCGTAATATTCGCTGTCTGTATAATTCTTCCTCTCCTTTTTGAAGGAATATCTTTTCTGAGCCCAACCGTTCAGGGGACCCAAAGGGAAACATCGATTGTGTATATGGGCTTCCACAACCAAAATCAGTACAAAAATTTTAATAGAAATGTGTTTATATAAAGGAGGAATTCTGCTATCAAAAATCATAGACTTAATAAAATATAAAGAAGTATTTTTATGGGGGTGGGTTATGGGAGAATTCTGGTCGGCAATAAAACCAACTTTTCCTGACCCACATATGCTTCGATCTCGCATATACGCCAGCACTCATCTGGCTGTCATTGAAACCTCCTGGTTAACCCTGGGGGAATGTGCCTGTGACCAATTTCACTTCTTAATACCCCTGCGCCAGGCTCCGGTGGTCAAACTGGAAAAACACCGGTATTCATTAAAGGAAAGATGCGTTTTCCCCTGTAATCCCCGGCAGCCTCATCGAATTGAAGACACCGGCATTGTTGATTTCCAGGCCCTGGTTATTTATATAGATAAGACCTTACTGCTGGAGGTAGCGGAGGAATTGTATGGGCACAGGCATTTGGAATTAACCAATGAATGTTTCGAATATAGCCCGGCCCTTCAAGAATTAATCAATTCATTTATCCATGAATATCAAGCCCAGCAGCCTGGATCCTCTTTAATGCTGGAATGCCTCGCCACCCAGGCAGCTGTTGTACTGTTGCGTGAAAGCCATAATAATCTTTGTCACCCAACGTTCCAATCGGAAGAATATCGTAATAAAAAATTAATCACCCAGGCTATTGAATACATCAGAGATAATTATCAAAACAACATATCCCTTAATGATTTAGCCTCACAAACCCATTACAGTTCCTATCATTTTTTAAGGCTGTTCAAACAGCATACCGGCAAGACTCCCTTTGCATTTTTGCTGGATGTAAAGTTGGAGAAAGCCAAGACTTTGCTAAAACATACCGATAATTCCATTGAGGAAATTTGTTATCTTTCCGGTTTCAGCAACCCAAGCCACTTCAGCCAGATTTTTAAAAAGAAAACCGGATTATCTCCTTCACAATATAGGCTGCTTTGATGAGAAAACCCGGAGCAAGACTCCGGGTTTTAGAGGTTCAAAAAGCTTATTACAATTGGACGTTTGAGATTGCCACGACCCCTTTCGGGTCTCGCAATGACACATAAGATAGCTTTCGTTTCTGTCATCCTGTGAAAACAACTCTCGCTGTGTCATCGAATAATCTCATTTGTCATCGCGAGGAGCGCAGCGACGTGGCGATCTCTTTTTTCACCTTTATCGACAGTCTCACCCGGAGCAGAACTCCGGGTTTTGCATATATACATTGCTTGAGGATTTCCGGCGAAACCAGCCCTTATAAGGTGGTTATTGGGACTGCCCTATTAATACTCAATGCTGGCTTCCTGACGCTCGGCGTCCCAGTTCACGGTACAGCCCAGGCTTTCGGAGATAAAACGCAGGGGCAGCATGGTCCGTCCGGGAGGAGCAATAAAAGGCTTAACATTGGGATTATCTGAGTCGATCATTCGCTCCGTACCATTTACCCGGGCTGTATTCTTGCCGATCCATAACTCAATAGTCGTATCCCCTTTGACAATAGTGACCTGCTGATCGGCTTCATTCCAGGCCAGAGTGGCACCGATTTGATCGGTGATATATCTAATGGGCAGCATAGTCCGCCCCTGACTGACAACCGGGGCAGTATCCATATCTAGAGTTTGGCCATCCACTGAATAGCTGGTCTTGCCCACATTTAACCTGATCACATTTTTTCCGGTTGCTAGGGGATTGACCGCCGCATTCCCGGTGCTGCTTCCGGGGGTAGTAATACTTGTTTCTGCGGAAGGTTCCGAGACGAACCTGTTACCATTTTCATCAACTGCAACGGCATACAAGCGGTAAGTATAAGTAGTCCCGGGCTCAACATTTTGATCAACATAAGAAGAGGTTTCCCCGACGGGCGGCAGAACAAAGAAATCATCCTTAACCCATTCACCGCCCTCCTTTTTGCGTTCCATAATGAATGTGGTTACTTTTGAGTGATTGACCCAGGATACTTTCACCGTGTCGTATATATATGGAGCAGCACTGATGTCTGTGGGAGCATGAGGAGCGGTGCGCGCTTTTATTTCCGATGTTGCTGCTACCTGGTTATTCCCGTTAAAGGGGTTAATCGTATAGCAGTACCAGGTATCAGCCTCCAAGCCGGTATCTACATACTCCTGCACATTAGGCCCGGTAGTAATGGCAGGTTTAAAAGAATAGGATTCGCCCATTTTCTTGCGGTAGATGAAAAAGCCGTCTTCATTGTCAGACTTGTCAGTCCAGGTTAGTTTTATGGAAGTTGTGCTCTGGGCAGTCCCTTGGAAATTTTCAGGTCGTGCCGGCAAATGGGGCAGGGTAACCTTAACCGTATCAGAATAGCTGGTACCATTGGGATTCACAGCCTTAATACGATAGTGATGGGTAACATCCACTGCCAGATCTTTTTTATACAGGTACATAACTGTACTTGTAAGGGGTTTGGGCTGGTTTATAAAAATCTTGCCGTCTATAGAGGTTTGCAGGTAATACTTGGTTTCTTTATTCTGGGGATTGGTCCAGCTCAGTTTTATCTTTTCTTCATTATGCTTAAAGGGTTCCGCTTTAAAATCATAAGGCGGCAGAGGTATTACCGTGTAAAACCAGTTGCCGTTGGTTACATTGGAAACTGATTCATATTTCCCCCGGTAGGCTTTTACACGGTAAAAGTACTTTTCATTGGGATGAAGCATGAAAGTAGCACCTGTATCCGTATACGTCTCTACATTAGGCCCTACCCGATCCACAGGGAAGAATTCCCCTCCGGCGGTCTGGCGTTCAATTATGAAGCCATCTTCATTGAATGAGTTGTCTTGCCACCTCAAGACAATCTCCTCATACCCGCTGCCGGCGGTTAGATTGCTTGGTGCCTTGGGAAATGCGGCAATGTCGGGTCGATCAGAAATCTCCAAGTCTTTTTGCAGAAGATCCTTTTGCACCACCAGCGGCGCTCCACAAGCATCCTGGGCTATAAAAACAATGCCCAGGCTGAACATAACCAGCATTACCAGGGATAATTTTTTCAACCAGTCCACTTAACCCATCTCCTTATTTCATTTTATACTTAAAAAAACTCCTTGGCTTTTTGATAATCCTCTTTTACCCTGACTGAATAACCGTACTTTTTACCGTTGCAGCCGATAAAACGCAGGGCAAAGGTAAACGGCAGTGTTTTTACTTCCTTGAGTTCAGATAGCTTTAGCAACCGTTTGCCCCGCCCCTGCTTTAATACCTCTTCCAGAGGCAGGGAGGAAAGCATTTCATAAAGCTGGTCGGTGATGTCCTGCCAGGCGTACATCCACTGCCATTGGCCGATATCTGTTCCCACCACTACTTTATCCGCTCCCGGCAGGGGGACCGTCAAAGCCCAAATGGCCTTATTAGTAATCAAAAGAGCGTTTTCGGGAGTAAGCACCTGTCCAGATCCTAATACTGCCACACTTCTGGTTTTGCCGTATTGCATAACAGCCGGGATAGTATGTACCAGGTGTTCTTCCGGTTCCAATTCTATTGCTGCCGGTACCGGTTCATATGAGGCATTAAGCTTTACCGCGGCAGCCTTTTTTATAGTTGCTATTTCCAGGGCTATAATAGCCACAGCCAGTAAAAAAATAAGTGTGCAAAAATACCAGGGCACACCAAGCCAAACAAAAACTAGAGCCAGAACAATCAGGAAGGCTGAAAATCCCAAACTCTTCACCAGTCTGAGAACAGCTCCCGTTATACCTATCTTTCGCACTGACCCAGCCAGTATTTCAGCCTTTTTTTCTTGATTGGGCACATGTTCAGGCCTCACTAGCCCACCCCTATGTCATTCTCTTAGGCAGAAACCCTTGCACTTACGTGATAGATCTTGCCTGTACATCCTTAGTATACTGGACCGCTGGTTTTTATTTTTTTGTCCGATTGCTCTCTTTTTTAGGTTAATTGCCTTAATTGCAATCAAACTGCCTGGCCTTTCAGAGTTACTAACCCCATCCCAAATCCAATATGCCCATACCAGTTTCGACTGATTGGTTTTTTTTGCTTGCAATTATGTCGAGAAATAAAAAGGGTTCTGCTGAGTTGTTAAAGAAGTATAATATTTATTATAGAAACGGATATATTTTTCGCAGCATAATCTTAGCAAACGTTATTGCATTAAATACCCTGTTTGATCGTAATCAGACCGCTACCGTCAGAGGTGGGGTTGAAATAAAAACGGCAGTAAATGAAATGTTTCAAGAGTAGGGGGTATATTATGCAAAGCGA
>JAKPGY010000167.1 GCA_029550685.1 Bacillota bacterium | reverse complement strand
AACGTACAAGACCGGGACTTTGTCATTCTATTATGAGTGATAAGGTTTACCAGGAGCCGTATACGAGGCCCGTACGTACGGTTCTGTGAGAGGGATGCAGCTGCAGCCAGCTACTGCAGCTGCACCCTACTCGATTCGAACGCAAAACCGCTAATATACTTTTTTGACACTCTGAGAGGCTACGGGAATGTGGCCTCCTTTTTCTGCTTAGAACCCGGTGCGAAGGTATTTGGGCAGAATAATCACTTTGTCTGGTTTGATCTGGTATATGGCGGGAATCACTGGTCCTTGATCAGTAAAATTACTTCCAGCGACAAATGCGCTGTCAGGCAAAACCCGGCGCACTTCGATCAGGTTTTCGCCGTACCAGTAGGCAAAGTTGTTGATTATTCCTATGGCAGTCGGGCGGTCGTTGCAAGTGTTAATAATGCATGGTTTGCCGTTGATCTCACCCATATATATGGCTACATGTCCAATATGGGTTCGAGCCGGTGCATCAGAATTCCAGAAGGTGAAGATATCACCGGGCTTGAGCTTGTCTGTACCTACCAGGGTATATTTGGAGGTACCGGGTATTTTTTGTGCATAGACTCCTTCTACCTTAACCCCAACCTGGTTATAGTTTTTGGCGGCTGAGGTAATGGAATAACCGAAATCTTTATAAACCAATGATACGAAGTTGGAGCAGTCTATGTAACCGGTAGCAGGATACTTGGTATGTCCATATTTCATAAAACCATATTCCATATACCATATGGCGCGGCCTACCAATGCTTCGGCCAGGCTTCCCTTGTAGCTGGCCCGGAATGCGTCAACTATTGGTTTTTCATGAGAATTGTACTGCTTTATACTGGCGGCTGATGGTTCCTTGGCGCCGGATGCTATGGCTGACGGCGTAACCCCGGTCATAGCAGCAGTCAGCACGGCCTTAGTTTTTGGACCGACCAGGCCATCTACTTTTAGTCCCTGGGCTTTTTGAAACTCCATGACAGCTTCCTGGGTTTTGGGACCAAGCCACCCATCAATACTCCGTGTGTAAAAACCCAACTCGGCAAGATCTTTCTGCAGCTGAGTCACCTCTGGCCCCCGGCTGTCCAGGGTCAGATCCTGGGTGCCAAAGCGATTGGTCTGAGCTTGTAATGCAGCATTCAGTGCAGCTTTGGTTTTTTGACCTACCAGGCCATCCACTTTCAGCCCCTGGGCTTTTTGGAAACTCTTTACAGCCTCTAGGGTTTTGGGCCCAAACCAGCCATCGACACTGCCTTTATAGTAGCCTAATTCGTTAAGGTCTTTTTGCAGCTGGCTGACGGCTGGGCCCTGGCTGTCCAGAGTTAGATCTTCTGCACCATAGTCACTGGCATAAGCCGGTAACGGTATAACAGCAATCACCAGTAAGGCCAATATACACCAAGGAAGATATTTGTTGCGACGTAAAACTAACATAATTTCGACCATCCTTTCCAAAGTTAGACATTTAGTGACGTTTATTACAGTTCGACACCGGATCATTACAACCTTTTGGTAAATATGGGAAATTAATATCAATTGGGATGGTGTATCCAGGACCGATTACGGGTAAGCAGCGAGATACTTCAAATACCCACGTTCCCAAGGTAATATTTGTTTTTGCCCTAGGTTATCTATGCATATATAATTTAAGCGGATTGAAGGCATGAATAGGTACTTTAACATCAAAGGAAATGGGGAGAATGAATCATGGAGAATGGGCTGCAAAAAAGGTATGGGCTTTTAACTGCAATAGCTATGGTCGTTGGTATCGTTATAGGTGCCGGGGTATTTTTTAAGGCGGAAAAGATTTTGGTTGCTACGGGCGGCAATCTTCCCCAAGGTATTCTGGCCTGGGCGTTGGGTGGAATCATAATGATTATTTGTGCCTATGTTTTTGCCACCATGGCCACCCAGTACGAAAAAGTAAATGGGGTAGTGGATTACGCTGAAGCTACTGTGGGTGAAAAGTACGGCTATTTTGTGGGATGGTTCATGGCAGCCATTTATTATCCTACTTTGACATCGGTATTGGCCTGGGTTTCGGCTCGTTATACCTGTATTCTGTTTGGATGGGATATTGCCGGCAGTGAAGCAATGGCGTTGTCTGGGTTTTATCTAATGAGTATTTTTGCCATGAATGCCCTTTCTCCCAAGCTGGCTGGTAAATTCCAGGTATCTACCACCGCCATTAAACTGATTCCCCTGGCGCTGATGGCTGTCGTAGGTACTATTGCCGGATTGTCAAACGGGGTACTGGTAACCAATTTTACTGAGGGGGTTATAGCTGATGTGGGCAGCAATCCTCTGTTTACCGCCCTGGTGGCTACTGCTTTTGCTTATGAGGGATGGATCATTGCCACCAGCATCAATGCTGAACTGAGAGATGCCAAGCGGAATCTTCCTTTGGCTCTTACTTTTGGAACTCTATTTGTAGCTCTGATTTATATTCTCTACTATATAGGTCTGGCAGGTGCAGTCCCCAATAGTGTTGTTATGCAGGGCGGTGAAACGGGAGCAAAAATCGCATTCTCCACTCTGTTTTCTAAACTGGGCGGAACCATACTGTTTGTAGTAGTAGTTATATCCTGCTTGGGCACTCTGAATGGCTTGATGATGGGTTGTGTTCGTGGTTTTTACTCGCTGGCAGCCCGCAACATGGGGCCTCGCCCTGAGACCTACCAATCAATTGATCAAAACACAAATATGCCCGCCAATGCTGCTATTTTAGGAGGCCTTTTAAGTGGCGTGTGGCTGCTGTATTTCTATGGAGCCAATTTAACACCTGTTTCCTGGTTTGGGCCTTTCAGCTTTGACAGCTCCGAGCTTCCCATCGTTACCATTTATGGAATGTATATACCCATCTTTATAATGATGATGAGAAAAGAGAAATCTTTGAATGTTTTTAAGCGTTTTGTTATGCCGGCTTTGGCTATCTGTGCCTGCCTGTTCATGATAGTTGCTGCCTGTTACGCTCATGGCCAGGCAGTCTTTTACTACTTGATTATTTTTGCGGTTATCATGGCTGCCGGGATGATGGTAAATAAAAATGCCCAATCGAAAAGGGTTTAAAGCTGCATTCACCAGCGAAGGGAGCTGTCAAGAAGGCTCCCTTCGCGTGCGCATCTTACTATTTTGCAGGCATAGTTTGATACCCTATATTTCTTAACCTCAATTATTTTTATTCAATTCCTGTCACCAGATTTTGTAGCTTTTCGGCTGCTCTAGTAAGTTCTTCCGCCATATTCAGGATAGAAGTAAGTGCCCGGGTTTGTTCATTGGACAGGCTGGCTATTTGCTGACTGCCAGCAGCAGTTTCTTCAATGGAAGCAAATATATTTTCAACATCAGCCAACATCTTTTCAGTTGATCTGACTATGTTTTGGATAATGGATGTAATATCAGAAATAGCCTGGTTAAGGTTCTGGGTTTCTTTTTCCACCTTAGTAAACATTTCCTGAGTCTTGTTTACTGCGTCTATTTGTTCAGCATTTATCCTGTTGGTCTGATCGATGATCTCAACTGTAGAGGTCATACCCCGATGAATTTCTCCTATCAGTTGGGATATGTTGTAGGTTGCCCTTTCTGATTCTTCAGCAAGTTTTCTGATTTCTTCCGCTACTATCGCAAAACCCCGGCCGGCTTCACCAGCGCGTGCAGCTTCAATGCCTGCATTTAGTGATAGCAGGTTGGTCTGATTGGCAATGTCTTTTATAACATTTACTATTTCACTTATCTGTTTGGATTTGATTTCCAGGGTATGTACTGCCTGGCTGGCTGATTCGTGAGCTTTATTGCTCTCTGACATCAATCTGCTCTGATTTGCGATAATAGTGTGCCCTTCGTCCACAATATCGCTAAAGTGCAAAGATTGCTTGTTAATAGACTGTATTGTATCTCCTATTCGATCCATATCTTTGGATATCTGCTGCATGCCTTGGGCTGCATTACCAGCATAAACAGCCTCGTCGTTGGTGGCTTGGGCCAGGCTGTTTACACTTAAAGTAACCTGTTCAGCTGCTTTTTGCGTTTCCCGGGCATGATTTGTCAAGCGACCGGCAGAATCGGCCACTATGTTTGCCTGGGCAGAAACTCCTACCGCAACTTCGCGAAGGTTGCTGTTCAACTGCCTGGCTTCATTCTCTTTTTCAATAGACATATGCAAAACCCGGGCTACCACGGATGCGATGAAAGCTGAAGCAATCCCGAAAAATACAAAGTTTATATACCGTTCGGCAATAATAACTGTTAGATTGCCATCAGGCATGATGTGAGGACAAAGTGCTACCAGTATGGAATGAAAGATCAATACCAGTACACTGGAAAACAAGGATAGGCGTATGTCCAGGTAAAGCAAGCTTAAAGCCATTACCAGATAAAAATTGGCGAATACTTCTTTATCCGCACTCATCAAACAATCAAATACCAATATGCATATAGCGAACATGCTTATGGTTGCATATTTGATCCAGTTGCTGTGGGGATATTTATTAGCCAGAAATATAGTCGTTCCAATAATAACAGCCAATAATAAAAACTCCCGTAAAATTAGGGAAAGAGTAAGAGTGGAGGAACCCTTGCCGCTAAAATAAATTATTAGCGCCATTAAATTGGCTAAAATGGTAATGATTATAGTGACAGCAATAAGAAGCCGATGGCTACGGTACATATTGGTGGTTAAAATATCGCTTTGCATATGACCAAACCTTTCTTGTTATGATTTCTTGTAGAGTTTTAAATGCATCCACCTTTAAAAGCAAGGTTGTTAACGCTTTAAGCGGTAACAACCCTGCCGGTAAATAATTATGCTTCTTAAATACCTGCACTAGAAAATGGTATATCCTCCATCAATACAATAAGCTGCTCCATGAATAAAAGCGGAATCATCAGATGCCAGGAATAATGCCAGTTTAGCTACTTCCTCCGGTTTACCTGCTCTCCCGGCCGGACAGGCCCGAATCTTTTGGCAAACTGGATGCTGTGGAACAGCAAGTACACGCTCAATCATTGGAGTTTCGATTGGCCCGGGCAGTATAGCATTTACCCTGATACCTTGGGGACCATGCATAAAAGCCAGCTGCCTGGTGAAACCTAGCAGCCCGTGCTTGGCAGCTGTATAAGTAAGTCCGCCCCGGCCTGCAGCCAATGAAGCCATTGACGCAATATTGATGATGTTACCTTGGCCGTTTATTATCATTTCCGGAAATACACGTTTGGAAGTGAGAAAGGGTCCTTTTAAGTCTACAGCCATAACTCGGTCCCAGTCTTCAGCACTTATGTCGGTAAGGGCTGCCAGACCGCCTGAAATACCGGCATTGTTGACCAAAATATCTACTTTGCCATATTTATTGATTGCCTGGCTGACCAATTGGTCAACATCTGCTTCCTGAGATACATCCGCCTGTACGAAAATAGCTTCATTACTATCTTCTTTTATTAACCGGACGGTTTCTGCTCCTGTCTCTTCTATATAATCGGAAACAACCACCCTTGCACCTTCACGAGCAAACAATTGGGCTATAGCACGTCCGATTCCGCTGCCTGCACCTGTGATTATCGCTACTTTGCCAGACAATTGCATTACCTTCACTCCTTTTCCTGTCTTAAAAATTATAGAATTAATTTTTTAATCGGCTATTTCCCCTCGATAACTATGTATTTACCTCCTTCGATATATGCTGACATAAATATAAGCAATTTCCATGCCAGCAATAATTTCCCGAAGCAAGGGGGTTCCGGCTTGCATTAATTTCTCCGAAAATGTAACCCGAATTATACAGGAACTGCTAATGCCGGAGCAGTAAGGCAACACCCTGTAACACAATTTATACATTTGTCACAAAAAAAGGGGTACACAGTGTACCCCTGCAATTATTTCTTTGTGAGTATCAGTTTTCGAATAGATAATCTTTGCGTTTGATGTGGAGCTTTTTCATCTTTCTATACAGTGTTTGTCTGGTGATCCCCATAGCATTAGCGGTATCGGTAATATTACCGCCGCATAGACGCAGTTGATTTTCAATAGCTTCCCGCTCTACCTGTTCCATGTCCGCCTTGATTGTTTCCTTATTCTTCTTTATGTTAATCGTATTTATTTTCAACTCGTCAAAGTTCAATTCTGTCCCCTTACGGAAAATAAAAGCCCTTTCAATACAGTTTTCCAATTCCCTGACGTTGCCTGGCCAATTGTAATCAAGCAGATTTCTTTTAGCATTTTCGTCCAGCTGCAGCACCGGGATATTATTTTCTTTGCAAAGTCTTTTTAGAAAATAATCAGCAAGTAATGGTATATCCTGCCTGCGTTCCCTTAAAGGAGGAATCTTCAAACTGATAACATTTAACCGGTAAAACAAATCTTCTCTAAAATTGCCTTTCCTGACTTCATCTTTAAGGTCGCGATTGGTAGCTGCAATTATTCGGACATCGACTTTTTTGGGACTATACCCTCCTATACGGGTCACAGTTTTATCCTGCAGAAAACGCAAGAGGCTTACCTGCATGTCGGGGGACATTTCACCAATCTCATCCAGTAATATAGTGCCTCCATCTGCTATTTCAAACTTACCAGGATTGCCTTTTTTTCTGGCGCCTGTAAAAGCTCCTTCTTCATAACCAAACAGCTCACTTTGAATCAAATCTGATGGAATAGCTCCGCAGTTTATAGCCACAAATGGTCCCGTCCGCTGACTTTCCTTATGGATTGCCTGAGCAAACAGTTCCTTACCAGTACCACTTTCTCCCGTTAGCAAGATGGTAGCTGGGGATCTGGCTGCCTCCCGGGCAAGTAATTTTATCTTTTTTATTTCAGCGGTATTACCGATTATTTTGTCAAAGGAAAAATCATCGTCATTCACAGGATAAACGGCTGGATAAACCTCTTTGCTGTCAATTCTGTCAAACAGCAATACTAGTTGATTTCCATAGGGAGTTGTAATCAGCTTTTTTGTTGTAACTCGACAGGATACATCCCTATCCCATAATCGAAGTTTAAATCTGCTGTGGCTTTCAGCAGTAAGGATGCTTTGAGTCAATGAACTGCCTGCTATAAGATTGTCAAAAGGCATACCCAAAAGCATATCCTTGTCGAGCTGCAGCATGTTCAAACACTGTTGGTTCACATTGATAATCCGGCCGTTATTATCAAGAAGCATTACATGTTCCGGTATAGCGTTTATAAAGGAATTGGTGTACTCGTTAATCATCGTCAGATGAATATAGCGCTGCTGCACCAACTGTGCCGTCAAATATAATATATTTGATACTTCTGTTGCTATCGGGCTGTAACTGGTTGCACCCCAGTAAAACTGAATTTCACCATATTCATTCAGTATCGGAATTAACTGCGTATGAATGCCATTATCATAACTTACCTCTAATAAGTTCCCTCTACCCAGGCAGTTTTGCAGGTTTTTATTGCTGTTTATGATGTCTGCCGCCGGGCAACAGTAACCAATTATATCATCTGCATAGCAGGATATTACTACACCATTCGGGTCAGTAACGATAAGCTTGGTGTCATTCCCCAGACGGTTGGCTGCATCTTTTAGCAATGGTTCCACCAGGTTTAGGGTACTATAGCATTCTGTCAGTTTTTCTCGTAAATCATCGCCCTTTATGCGGAAATCGAAAAACTGAGCCCTGATTTTCACGGTATTCTTTAGGAGTTTTTGTTCCGTCTCAATTTTTATCTCATCAGGAATTCTGTTATTCTGGGTTACCTCCCCCCACAACGTCTCTAACCGGTTATAGCGTGACAATGTTATCATCTTTTTTCACCCCTTGTTGGATAACAACCTTGTACCTTTATCTAAATGTTAGAGTAATCACAACGAAAAGTCGATTGCCAATCCAGGGAACAGTTCCTTTGTGTGGCCAGCCTGCCCTCTCTGTGAAGCCATATATGGCTGCTCAATGCCAAAAGTTTAACAAAAGGGGAGCAAGTTGATGTATAATTCCTATTAATAAGATAGGAATAACCGCCATTGTTGGAGTTGTTTCGTTGTAGCCCAAGGCATCATCTGATCTTGTTGAGTTAGGCGACAATATTAACCAGCCAATAGCCAAAAGAACCGGCGGATAGGACCATCAGGAAAGGAGTTATCAACGTGTCAGCAGGGCCTATTTATGCTGAATACCAGGTAGTACGTTACAATGGAGGAACGGTTGAAAATAAAACGGCTAAGGTAGTTTCGGAAAAACCCTTGACGGTTTTCTTGAATCATAATGAATTGGCCACCTTGATCTGCTCACCAGTGGGATTAGAAGAGCTGGTGGTAGGCTTTTTACTGAGTGAAGGACTTATCCAGCAGCGGTCAGATATTCAAGAGATTCGCTGTAATGAGGACGAAGGTTTGCTCTGGATTGAGACTACTCGTCCCGTAACCCAGACCGATAATTTCCTGCGAAGGCATATTGCCAGCTGCTGTGGCAAGGGCAGGGCAGGGCTCTATTTTATCAATGATGCCCGGCAGGTGCAGCCGGTGGTGTCCGATTGGCGGTTAGAAGCCAAAAGAATAATTAATTTGATGGATCAGTTGGAGGAGCGAGCCGATTCATTTCGATTAACCGGAGGTGTGCACAGTGCATCTCTGGCTGATGAGTCAGGCATCATCGTTTACTATGAGGATATTGGCAGGCACAATGCTGTTGATAAGGTGCTGGGTTATACGGTTTTGAATGAGGTATCTGCAAACAGCAAATGTCTTCTGCTGAGTGGGCGCATTGCCTCAGAAATTCTTATAAAAGCAGTGCGGGGCAATATACCTGTAATTTTGTCCCGAGCTGCTCCCACCGAGCTGGCTTTGGATTTGGCTGAAGAGTTGAATGTTTGTATTGTAGGCTTTGTACGCGGGGAAAAATTTACTGTCTATACCCACCCGGAAAAGGTCATATTTGATTGAGTGGTTGAAAGACCTGGGGCAATGACACGAATGGTGATTTTTCATTCATTGTGGACTGTTCTTCCGGTGATAATTATGATAACGGTAATAGGACCCCAGCAGTATGATCTCATCCCAAAAAAACGCCCGTATAAAGAAGAGTTGGGGGTGAAAGTGCATGAGGGAAATTTACATGGATCACAGTGCTACTACTCCAGTGGATGAAGCGGTTCTGGAAGCTATGATACCTTACTATACCTCCCAGTATGGCAATCCATCCAGTGCATATTCCAAAGGGAGAGCGGCTAAAAGGGCAATGGAAAAGGCTCGTGAGCAGGTGGCGGCACTGATTAATGCTCAGTCCCGGGAAATCTTTTTCACCAGTGGTGGCACTGAAGCTGACAATCAAGCCATTATTTCGTATATGATTAGCAATTCTCACCGGGGCAGGCATATGATCACCTCTGCTATAGAACATCATGCGGTTTTAAATACCTGCGAGTATCTGCATAAAAACGGTTTTGAATTAACGGTGCTGCCCGTAACTCCAACTGGTATGGTGGAGCCGGATACTCTTAAGCAGGCATTAAAACCTGAAACCACGCTGGTTTCCATAATGCACGCCAATAATGAAGTAGGCACCATTCAACCTATAAAGGAACTGGCGGCTATTGCCCATGAAGCTGGGGCTGCATTTCATACCGATGCAGTACAGACGGTTGGGAAGATACCTGTTGATGTAAAAGAATTGGGAGTGGATATGCTTTCCGCTTCCAGCCATAAACTGTATGGACCTAAAGGAGTTGGCTGTCTTTTTATTAAAAAAGGAACTCAAATAGGAAAGCTTCTGCATGGAGGTTCTCAGGAATCGAAAATGAGGAGCGGCACTGAGAATGTCCCTGGAATAGTCGGATTCGGTAAGGCTGCGGAACTGGCCCAAAGCCGAATGAGTAAACATTTTGCCTATTTAAATGAATTAGGCAAAAAACTGCAAAATGGGATAAGAGAAAAGATCCCCCATACCATTATTACTGGCGACCCGGATAATAGAATTCCCGGACATGTCAGCGTATGTTTTGAATATGTGGAAGGAGAGTCCATTCTTCTAATGCTGGATGGTTATGGTATTATGGCTTCCGGTGGATCAGCCTGTACCTCAGAGTCCCTTGGACCTTCTCATGTGCTGATAGCCATGGGCATTCCTGAGGAAACTGCCTATGGTTCACTGCGTTTGACCCTGGGCCAAGACAACAGTGAAGAGGATGTAGACTATGTACTGGAGGTACTTCCGGAAATAGTGAACCGGCTGCGAACCAGATCCCCCATCAGGTAACCCCATTAAAAATGGGCAGGAGGCTGGCTAAATTAGAAGATTATGCCTCCTGCCGATCCCCCACCCCAGAAATAATATTCTCCTCTACTTTAATTATCACATGGCAATAGACAAAAAGAAAGCTTGCTAATTGTTTATATCCATTGATACCAGTAAATAGCTGCCTCCTAAAACGGAGGCAACAGACTGTTTAACAAGCTTATTAACAGTTTTGCGTTCGAGGTTGCCACGGGCCCTTCGTGCCTCGCAATTATCACCTGAATAACAGGCCACGATGAACGAAAACTTGAACCTGTCATCGCCCCCTTCGGGGACTACTGATTTTCGCTGACGCTCACGATTATTGTTGCGAGGGAGCGAAGCGACGTGGCGATCTCTTTACATGCCTTTTTCGACACTCTGCTGCCTCCTAAAACGGAGGCAATTTTTTTGTCCATCGACAGGGATTGCGGATACAACCTCTTGCTGCCCGATGACAATTTATGTCAAACCAGGTGAACCTTTCATATGATACACCAGAAAGGAGTGATGCAAGATGCAAAGGAATCTTGACGGCAAGCCTATATACAACAAGAACGACAATTTTGTGACAGTGCGTGCCAAAGATAGAGACAAATGCCTGCCGCCCGTCTGTTTCTGTGAAACAGGTGAGCTTATCAGAAATGGGGGATTTGAAATTCCTGGCTTTGAACCCGGCCGGGTATTCTCCGATTGGATATTGGGATTAAGCTCTGAGGGTGTCAATCTATCCAGGACTACAGATAATGTTTATGAAGGTAATAGTGCTGCCAGCGTTCAAACCACGGCTACTCCAGTGGTGGAGACTAAAATACTGCAGCTGCGCCAAAATGTTACCGTCACACCAGGATGCCTGTACAGGCTGAAATTCGCGGAAAGACTGGTGGCATTAGGTACGGTTGACACATTCCTACCCACCCTTTTAGCGAGTGTTTATTACGTATACCAGGGCTTTGAATACAACCTATTAAGTTTGCCTATTCAAAAAACGGCAGTGGATACGAGATACGTCCTTTACAGCCAGGAAGCCGACCTGCCTGTTCCCTGTAATGTGTCCGGGATTGTCGTACAGTTTGAGTTCATTATAACCGACAACGGTGGCTCTGTATGGAATTTAGATGCGGTATCCCTGCGGGCTGTATCCAGGCTTTCCGCCTGCTGCTGTAAGGAGTGAATGCCATGGCAAAGAAAAAAGATAAGGCAGTTTCCTCAAAAAACAAAGATAGATGCATCCCCCCGGTTTGCTTTTGTGAAACCGGAGATGTGCTGGTAAACGGGGGATTTGAAATCCCTGGCATTGTTCCCTTTGTGCCTTTTGCCGACTGGGATGTGTTCGCCCGAACCCTGGATATGGAATTGGTGAGAGATACCCAAAATGTTTTCGAAGGTAACGTGGCGGCTAGTATCCGCGCCGGTGAACCGCTGGTCCTCCCGACTTCAGTTCTGATTCTACGCCAGTATGTGGATGTGACACCAGGCTGTCTATATCAGCTGCAGTTTGCCGAAAGGCTGGTAAGCTTCCTGGAGCCCGACACCGTCCTTCCCCTGCTAGTAGCGAGCATTATTTACCTGGACAGAAGCTTGAATGAGTATGAGCTAATAAGCATTCCCATTCTGAAGAGTGAAGAAGATGCTGAATTTAACGTGCACCAGCACGTAGCTGAAATTGCTGTACCCTGCGAAGTACCTGGAATCATCGTACAGTTTAGCTTTTATATAACTAATGCCCCGGGCACCGTGTGGAATCTGGATGCTGTGTCCCTGCAAGCTGTATCCGCAACTTCTGCCTGCTGCTGTATTTAGGCGGTTAATATG
The DNA here is from genome assembly GCA_029550685.1 of Bacillota bacterium. Lineage (GTDB taxonomy): Bacteria > Bacillota > Syntrophomonadia > Syntrophomonadales > Syntrophomonadaceae > DTU018. The sequence goes on along the minus strand of JAKPGY010000167.1, from coordinate 13,720 downwards.
CACAGTATCGTAAAGGTTCCTGCCTGCGGCAGAGAAAAATAATGTGAAAGGAGTGTCTGATTTGGGAAGAACAATTCCCGGTGACTGCTGTCCCAGGCCCCCTTGTGTATATACTACTCAAGTGAGCAATCGCAATGATAATCAGGTGAAGATTGAAATAGACGGCTCAAAATGCTGCTGTATTCCCAAGTGTCCCTGCGAGAGTGAGGAACTGGTCAGGAATGGCAGCTTTGAGATGATCAGTGCTGATTCGACCCAGCCATTTGCCGACTGGAGAACGGTGAATGCACTTTCCAATACCATTGTGAGCCGGGTACCTGAGAATATGCTTCCAGTGGCATATGAAGGAATACATTCAGCCTGGTTTATTACCGAACCCTCCCCGGTGGTAGAACAACACTCCATATCCCTGCAGCAAAATGTCACGGTGACACCGGGCTGCATCTACCGTCTTAGCTTTGCGGAAAACCTGTTGACTGCATCTGATTTCACCCCCAGCCTTACCGGCAGGGTATTTTATACTGATGCAGGCGGCAATGAATTTGACCTTATAAGCATTCCTATTGCCAAAGACATCAATCCCGCCAACTTTAACCGGGGGTATACTTTTCATCAAAAGACGGCTGACATCCCTGTCCCCTGTGATGTATCAAGTGTAACAGTTCAGTTTGATTTCTCCGTAAGAGATGACGGGGGCACCACATGGCTGCTGGATGGAGTAAGCCTGCGGGCGGTATCTTGTGCCACCTCCTGTGCCAAAGATGGATGCGCCGTAGCCAGTAATATTTGCCAGCCAGGTAATTTGGTTAGAAATGGAGGCTTTGAGGATCTCACCGGGTTCCAGGGTACTCTGTTCCAATATTGGCGCCAAATACCTGAGACAGGTGACCTAGCCTTTGTTGTAAACGAATCTACTATCCCCTATGAAGGATTTTTTTCAGCCTTATTTGTCGGTAATGCTACTCCCGTAGCTGAATCTAAGACAGTTGCTCTTCGCCAGGCTGTACCGGTAACACCGGGCTGCAGGCTGGAACTGAGCTTTGCCGAGAACTTTGTTCAACGGGGGGAAGCCGCCGGTAGTACTCCCCGGCTTATTGCCAGGGTCTATTGGGTCAATGACAGCAATATCGAGTTTGACCTTATCTATGTTGCTATTGCTAAAATTGACGAGGAAAGTGACGTAAATAAGGGCTACAGCTTCCATAAAAAAACCGCTGATATCCCGGTGCCCTGCGGTGTAAACAATGTATATGTAGAATTTGAATTCTCCGTAACCAGTATAGGCAATACCCAGTGGCTGGTGGATGGTGTGCAGCTGCGGTCAGTCCCCTGGGCACCGGTTTGCTGCCATGACTTTAAGGGGGTGGATAAGCATGTTTGATTGCCAATGTCAAAGATGCCGCTGCGAAACCAGAGAATTAATCAGAAACGGAAATTTTGAGGTGCGCAGCAGCGAACCAAATCACCCATTTCAGTTCTGGGAAGAAGTGTTCCCCAGCTTTGCCCGGGTAACCAGCGATCCGGCCCTCACCAATATTGCTTACGAGGGTTTTGCCGCGGCCCGCTTTAACAGTCAGAATACCATGGAGGAACTAGATAAGTCGGTAGCGCTGCAGCAGACCGTTACTGCAACTCCTGGGTGTCTCTACAGGCTGAGTTTTGCGGAAAACCTGCTCATCAAAGGCAACGGTATGGCGGCAGCGATACCGATCCTTACTGCCAAGGTAATTTACATCGACAATTACGGCAATGCTGTAGACCTGATAGTTGTACCGATACTAAAATTTGACCAAAATCGCGATCCTGACCGGGGCTATGTTTACCACGAAGCCACGGCTGATGTACCCGTACCATGCAGTGTATCTGAGCTCATTGTCCGCTTTGAGTATTTCGAGAACAGTAGTATTGGAAGCGCTTGGTTATTAGATAGCGTATCCCTGCGGGCAGTTTGTCCTACCTCCGTTTGCTGTCAATGTGATGTATGCAATAAGGTCTGCTAAGGAGATTGACAGGGAGGAATTAGGGGAGGGCGTAATCATCAACCCATCCCCTGATAGTCCTCCCTTTTCTTATGCCAATTACTCTTTCTGATGACCTGCTTGGGTAGCTATTCCCCGGACATAACCAGTAAAATGATAAAATAAGTGATAAAAAATATTAAAAACATATTTACGAAATAACACACATAAAATATAATGGGGGCATACTAAACAAAAAGGAGTGAATTCATGATTAAGGAAGTTATAGGACAGTGTCCGGTTTGCCAGGAAAGACTGATAGCTACAAAATTATGTTGCAGCAAATGTCAGATAGAAATAGCTGGCGAATTTTCACTTAATAAGTTTTCGTATTTGACAAAAGAGGAGCTGGAATTCGTTAGCTTGTTTCTTCAAAGTGAAGGTAACTTTAAAGATGTTCAAGGTCGGCTGAATATTACTTATCACAGGGCAAAACAAATTCTGGCGGATATACTGGTTAAGCTGGATCTAAAGTCTGAAAGCGAGCAAGCAAAAGACATGAGTGCTTCTGACCAAGCAGTTAAGTATTTACCGGTTGAGGAAAGCGACCATTTTATAGTAAAGCTAATCAAGGAGAAGTTAAACGAAAATGGAGGTCATGCAGACTTAACTCTAATCTCAGGTAAGAAGGCAAGGATTTGGTTCGAAGCTAATGGGAAAGGATTGGAATGTGATAAGATACCAGTTCCTAACCAGCTTACATGGGAAGCCTTTGTGGCTGCCTATAACATAGCTGTTCCGCAAGAAGGCGAAGTATATAAAGGTTATGCTAGAGCCGGGAAGCTCGGCAGTGAGAAGCTTCCCATTACATCGCTGGAAGGATATATTGCTCACACCGTTCATGGTGTTGAAGAGGGTGAATCGGCTTATAGTCCAGGGTTTATAATAGCTGCTGTGCTTGATTGGGTAGGTATATTTGTTAACGAGAGGGGATCTACGGTAAAGCTTGTTAATGAAAAGGTCTTTGTCGATTCGTATGAAGAAGCCCTGGACAATGCCAAGACTTTTTTGGAGGGATTAGGTGATTCGCAGGTAATTCAGGACAGATTAAGCAATTTCCGCCACTGGTATTATTTTGAAGAATTGGACAGCTTTGCTCCAAGTAAATTTATTGGTTATAAGCATATAGATATGAAGGCTTATGAAGTGTACTACAGGAATTTAACAGGCTTGGATACTGAAAAAGAACTTCCTAAGTTTTTTAAGGAAGCGGAGAAGGGTGAACAGGCGGAGTTATATGCCAAACTTGAGAAATTCCTGGATGTATATAATAAAAAGCCTAATGCAAAAACCAAAATCCATGTCAGAAAGTAGGCCTGTGTTACTAACCTACTGTCACACTTCGACTCCTGTAAAAGGAGTTTTCACAACAATGCCTTTTGTTGAATTTCATAATATAATTAAGTCAGCTATCCCAAATGAACGGGAACGAGAGTCATGCTAGCAGATGGATTTATTGACCATGTTAAGCCAAGCCAATCGCAGCAGGTGAATATGAAAGGAGTATAGCATTGACGTTAAGAGTTGGCCTCAAAGGAAGTAAGTTAAAGAGTTTTAAAAAGGTTGATGTATTAGGTACTGATATCGGTTTAAACGACGAAGATTGGAACCTGCGAAGCATTGATGAACCCCAGAAGTTATTTCTGGGAAGGTTTTCCGAAAAAGACATAAATAATATTATGCAGTCAATAGGTCTTATACAGCATTTGGATTCTCTAGGGTTCTCAGAGATTCATATCGATATTGACAGGGATGTAAATCTCATAAGTCATTGCAAACTTTACTGGCAAGATAAGATCCCCGAGAATTTGCTCATCGACCTCAGGGTAAGTGAGCATACCTTTTTGCCCCATGAACGTTTTTTTGAAGAAGGTTTTGAGATAGAACCTTACCATATGATCCTTATCGAATGGTTATCAGCTCAAAATCCCCGGGCTGATTTTGACCCAAGCCGGCCTCAGCTGCCAGGCCAGATGAAGCCGGGACTCGGCGTACTTAAGTATTGTTTTCAACTGCTTTATATTACTGCCAGTGAAGTCTTTAAAGATGGATTTCTCGACATCCCCACCCATATGCACGGCGCAATGATGTATTCCAAAGCTTTTAAGTTTTTTGATCCGGTTCAGGAAGCCATACTTAGGGCGGTTATGCGAGACCTGAGAAATTACTCGCTGTCTGACATCTCCTGGGGAGTTATCACCGAAACCATTATTGATCTTGATAAAGACCGGCCGGCAGTATATGACCCCGGTGAGCAGATTCATTATGTTTCCAAGCGAATGAAAAAGTACTTTGAATCTCCTAAATATGTTGCCACTTTTAACAAGTATTACCGCAGGAAGAAATACCGGTTTGATTATGAGGAAATGGTACGGAGAAGAGAGCAGATTCTTCAGCATAAAAAGATTGAGGATCTCTAAGCAAATGTAGACAGGCTCTTGACAAAAATACCAGGAATAAGGTAACTTGTATGCACGGAGTACCAAAAGTACATTTTCGGTACTATTAGTTCGATCGAGGGTGGTGATTGATAATTGCGTGATCAAATCTTAGCAACAGCAATAGAAGTAATAAACGAATCAGGATTTAGGTTTACCATGAGCGACCTGGTCAAACGACTATCGATAAGCAAGAGTACTTTGTATGCGCATTTCAAATCCAAAGAAGAGTTGGTAGGAGCTATAGTCGACCTGTCATTAGCTAATGTACGCCAGCAAGAGAAGAGTATACTCGAAAATGATACGTTAAATGCAGCTGAAAAATTAAAGGCGATAACCGCGATTTATCCTCCAATGACTGTCAGCGTTCGCGTCATGCACGACTTAAAGCGCTACTTTCCCAAAGAGTGGGAAAAGGGTGAACAACACCGTATAGAAAAATGGAATGCCATTGAATCTTTGATAAAACAGGGTATTAAAGCTGGCTATTTCCGTCCAGTAGACTTGACCATTTTAAACATAATTCATAATGGTACGGTGAAGGAATTGATGGATGATAAGGATTTTTTCATACACAACTCTCTGTCTTTTTATGACGCCATGAATAAAGTAGCCGACATATTATTATGGGGCATCATGAATCCTGACGGTTCGGAGAGTGAACCCAGAAGCAGCCAAGTTTTGACGGAGGCAGAGAGCTATGAAACGTGATAAAAAGATAAGAGACCATTTAACCAAGTATATAGCTATTAATCCTCTTTACTGTATGGCTTGCTGGGAGTGTATAGAAGAATGCCCTAAGAAAGTTATCGGGAAATCAGGAATCATTGTGCATAAACACGCTCATATTGTCAAAACCGGAGAGTGCATAGGTTGTAAAAAGTGTATAAAAGCCTGTCCCCACCAAGCCATTATAGAGCTACCCTCTATATACCGGGATTACGTTGATAAGCCAAATCAGTATACCCGGGATGATTGGCAGAGAATGATTATCGATCTGCTAGGGTACTAGGGTAGTCTTGGAGTGCTGAAGCAATCCCAATAGGCTTATCTTCATTCCATTTGAGGGTAAGCAGATCAAAAAGCTGTAGAATATTAGCCCCCTCTCCCCGCTGCGACATTCTCCCTTTCGCTGTGCTGCCAAAATACGACCCAGACCTTCTAAGAAGGGCTGGGTTTTTGATCTCAGGAAGGAAATTGTCAGTTAAATATGGAAAGTCTTTGGGGGAGGAATTTATTATGCGCAGTGCGGTATTTGAGATTAGCTTAGTATTAGCTGCCGTTATTCTGGGCTGGTTGAAAACTGGATGGAACTCCTTGTTTTTCATTGCTTTAGGCCTTATTGGATTTTATATCGTTATTATGGTCATTTATATGGTGAGCAAAAGATCAGCGATATCATGGTCAGACCGGCTTTTGGGGGTCATAGCTATAGCTGTATGGTTGTTCATAGCCTGGACTATGGTCCAGGAAAAGCAATTTCACCTGTGGGGATTATTGAAATAAGCTTAAATCTCAGTATAGACAACCTGCATATCCAAAAGTCGAGAAATACTGTGCTCTTTCCACAAATCTTTTAAAGTAATACATTTTCGCACTAATATCCTATATTTTTTAACAATTATCTATCGGATTGATGGAAATTATTGTATAATATACCATATGCATGATAGTAATTTATAATGGGGATGGAAGAAAGATGGATATGAGCGGTATAAGCAGATTGAATTCGATGACGGAACAAGCCCCCAAAATTCCTGAAGAACTGCACAACAGTGCCGCAAAGATTCTCGCTTTCGCAGGTATCAGCCCAGAAAAATCTGAACAATTTATGTCTAATCTGAATACCTTCATTAAGATGGCGGACAAGTCTTTTTCTGATCGTTTCAGCCGGCAGATCCGGGAGCAGATAAGTGCGACTTTTTTCGAAGCCTATACCTCGGTGTTTAAGAGGGTAATGGCAGAGAACAATCCGAGCAGGCTTTATCTAATGTTCCTATATTTCGGATATATGGATGAAAGGCTTCTAACTACTGAACAGATTAATTCCCTCTACAAACTGGTTGAAGAATGTCCCGGTAATGCTGGTAGCTCACTATATAATCTTAACTCCTGGCTGCAGCAGATTTACCAGCGCACTAAGGAGCCGTCTGTCAATGAATTTGGCCAGGATTATCAAGATGTCTTTGTGGAAAAGAAGCGCAGGCAGGAATTGACGGAAAAAGATAAACCAGCCTATGATGCAGATCTGGATGGACGACTCAACCATGAGATCACCAGCGTATTCCGATTAGGTCAGCGATTGTGCTACGGACAACTTACCGGCTATTTTCCGATTCTGCACCGGGAAATGATTAATCGGGATTTGGGAGACGCCTTGGTAACACCTGACAAAATCGAGGCCAGTCTCCAAAAGATACTCGCTGTTGATTTTTCAGCGTTTCATCGCGAGATCGTCTATACTCATACCCACAGTCAGTTTGCTCCCGAACTGATTATGAAGCAAGTATTACCTGATATTATACTTATACCTTGTTTTGGACAGCGGGCCGTAATGTGGCAGGAACTGAGCGGTAAACGTAAAAACACCCCGGGACGTTTTGTCTTTCCCATTTTTACTGACATGAATATGGATGATTTAATGATTAATGTGGTGGCAAAATTCCGCTGGGATCTATCCAAAAACATGTCCAATTATACGATAAATAAAGCCAATGAGATTTCCTTATATGCAGATTACAGCGATTATATCCAGTTTTATGCTAAGAATCGAGACTTATCCCAAGAAGCTAGGGAAAAACTCAAAACTGTTATAAAAAGGAATCGCAATAACCCAGCTGAAGTATTTTCCGAGGATTACAAGACCTGGATAACTTATGAAGCCAACGGCTTAATACGCTTGAATAAAGTAGCAAGAGAAATATTGTTCAAACATTGCCCCTTTTCCCGACCGGTTCGCGACCAACTGAGAAATAGTCCGATTTACAATGCTTTAATCGGTCATTATGATAGGGAAAGGATAAGGCAGTGCAAAATTCTGGAATCCCGTTATGCCAAGTTAAAACAATTCGGAGACCTCGACCCGGACCTGGCAGAAAACCTGGCTTATTACAAGGCTTAATATCAAGCCAGCTAATAAGCCTTTTTATCCTCTGATTTTATTCCCATCCTTACCAGAAGAGGCGGTAGTTCACCGTATAAGCCAATTATTTACCTGTCAGGAGTCCAGATGGAATAAACCTGTACTCAGGTACTTTTCTCCCCGATCCGGGAAGATGACCACCACGAAGCCTTCCTCCAGATCCTTAATGCACTCCAGAGCTGCAATCATAGCCGCTCCGCTGCTCATGCCTACGAATATGCCTTCCTGAGCTACAATGGTGCGAGCCATGGCGAAAGCCTCTTCCGATTCGATCATGACCCGGCGGTCAATCTTGGATGGATCGTAGATTTCCGGGACTATGGCTTCTTGCATGTTTTTGAGGCCCTGAATGTAATGACCTAGAACCGGATGGGCTTCAACGATCTGAATGTCAGGATTGATGGCCTTCAACCGCATTCCCACACCCATAAGGGTTCCTGATGTACCCACGGCAGAAACGAAATGAGTAATCCTGCCTCCAGTGTCTTCCCAAATCTCATTGGCAGTAGTTTCGTAATGGGCCAGCTTATTGTATTCGTTGGAAAACTGGTTAGGCATAAAGTATTTATCAGGATACAAGCGGCAGAGTTCATGGGCTTTTCGGATGGCTCCATCCGTGCCCTGGGATGCTTCAGTAAGGGTCACCTTGGCGCCAAAAGCTTCAATCATCTTGCGGCGTTCCACAGAAACCGCTTCACTCATGACTATTTCCACTGCATATCCCTTTACGGCACCTATCATAGCCAGACCAATTCCGGTATTACCCGAGGTAGGTTCAATTATGGTTTTTCCCTTCGTTAGGACTCCGCTTTCTTCTGCCTGTTCGATCATTTTCATAGCGATACGGTCTTTGATGCTCCCCGTTGGATTAAAGCCTTCCACTTTGGCATAAAGGGGTATGTGAGGTTTGGGGTTTAATTTATTGATTTTGACCAGGGGAGTACGGCCAATAGTATCGAGAATATTGTCGTACATGGCATTCATCCTTCCGGTTATTTGTCGCACTATACTATATAATAGCATTATAACAGTATATCTATCCTTAAGATTTAGGTACGATGTTCATAGAAAAAGGAATTGCTGCCGGTGAAAGATAAAAGCGCCCTGTTAACACCAGAGATTGATGATGTTTTGCTCCATGCAGATTGGGATTTACTGCGCGAAAAGGTCATGCAAGATCGAGAGATAGTCAGGTATTTGATGCGCAGAGCCTATGTTAAAGATGGACTCCTGTTTTGGCGTGCTGTGGAAGGGATCGGCGTCGCTGCCGAAACCATCGATGCCCACAGACCTGGCTATGCAACAGAGTTGGTGCGGCGCTACCTGTGGCTGCTAAACGATGAATCAGGGGGAACAGCCTGGAACGCATCGGAAATTATCGGCAGTATCATGGCTCATTGTCCCAAGCAGTGCGGGCATTTTCACTGGCAACTGGCCCGGCTGATTGAAGACGATAGTCTGAGCCAGGGAGCCTTGTGGGGCTTGGCCCGTCTGGCTCTGGTATCACCCGAAGATGTTTATCCGGTAGCGGAACTGGTGCTCCCTGTGCTGGAATCACCTGATCCCGAACTGCGGGGCCGGGCGGTTTTACTCAAAGCTCTAATGCCGGATTGGGACGACCTGGTTACCCAACCTTCAGAGGATAAAGAGTTTGATGATAGTGTGGAGATAGAACTCTATTTCCATGACCGGCTGCAAAAATATGCCATCACCGAACTATACCATCCTCAATTTCTCTACAAGTAGGGCTGCATTACAGCAGGTGCAGCTCACATATTAATTGACTAATGACTAATAGAGATGAATTAGAGATGTGAATTATCAGATAATCAGTAAAGATTGTACCAGATATATTGAGGTTTTCTCCTGTGAAGCACCAGTCAGTTCAGAGCATGATGCCCTGGATCTAGTAGCTTTATGTGGCGAAAATGATATAAATTTGCTGCTGCTCCATTACGAGGTTTTATCAGAAGACTTCTTTAAGCTTAAAACCGGTGTAGCCGGCGCGGTCATGCAAAAGTTTATAAACTACAGCGTCCGAGTTGCCATAATAATCCCGGATCAGGAGCAGTTAAGTACAAATTTAAAGGCCTGGGTATCTGAGGCAAATAGGAGCAGCCAATACCGTGTTTTCACTTACAGCGCAGATGCTGTGGATTGGCTTATACATCCTTAAAGCTCTTCAAGTTAGCTTAGCCATGCTGGAGAACCTTTGGAACCAGAAGCCACATTACTGCACCCCGGAAGATTTGGCGGAAGCCCGCAGCATTCTTATCTGTATATCCCCATACCTTTAGGATATTTATGCCAGGTTACCGGCAGGCAGTTCGCAAAGAACGCTAATAGAAAGAAGAAAGAAAGCAGTGGAACTGGCCGTTCAAGCCAGCGACCATGTTTCTAATTAATCAGAGGAAGCGACAGGATCATTCTCTGTGCTTCCTTATTTCTATTTTTAGACGAAAACATAAGGAAGTCAAAAGAAAGCCCGCCTGCTTACGCACCCCTAAACCATTTTCAGCCTCACTTCATGCCCAATATAGAAGATAGAGGATTTAAACCACCTGCAGCTATAATTTGGCAGTACTAGTTTTGCGATTTACGAATAAAATTTATTGAAAAACAATAATAATATATTGTATAACATCAATGCCTTTGATATACTGCAGGTAATCAAGGGTAACTTACCCGGCAGAGAAAGGATGTCTAATATGTGGAATGGAGAGAAGTCAATCATTTTGACCAAGTGGTGCATAGTAATCTTTATGAGTTTGCTGCTGGCTGTAGTGGTTTCGGCGCCCTGGCTGACTGAATGGTTCGTAGACATTGACCAGACTGGCCAAGAAGAAAACCGGGCCTATTTTATGGCCACCATCTATGTGGGGTTTGTGCCTGCCGCCTACCTGCTCTACAGTTTGTTCAAACTGCTGCGCCGCATCGAAGCAGGGCAAGTTTTTACCGATGAGAACGTAGAGCTGTTAAGGAGGATCTCCTGGAGCTGTTTTGCAGGAGCGGTGGTGGCCTTAATTTCCGTGTTTTATTATACCCCGTGGGTTTTTGTGGCGATAGCTGCAGCATTTATGGGTTTGATCGTCCGGGTGGTAAGAAATGTTGTCGCCCAGGCCGTTGAACTCAAAAACGAAGCAGATTACATCGTGTAGGGGAAGGAGAACGGAATTATGCCCATCATAGTGAATTTGGATGTAGTGATGGCCAAAAGAAAAATGTCCTCCGGCGAGCTGGCTGAGAAGATCGGCATCACCCAGTCTAACCTTTCCATTCTCAAAACCGGAAAGGCCAAAGCGATTCGTTTCTCCACCCTGGAGGCCATATGCAAGACTCTGGATTGCCAGCCCGGAGATATACTGGAATACCGGCCGGATGATGAAGAATAAGGGGGGTTGAATAAATGGATGAGCAATCTATCAATCAAAACGAAACCGTTTTGACTAATGAACCAGCAGTTCCATCTGGCTCTGGAGAAAGTGTGCCGGATATGACGGCAGTGCAGAAGGGAAAAGGACCTTTTGTGCCTGACCGACTGGACAGCTATTTTGCCCTGTTTGCCTTTGTACTAGGCTTCTTCTTTGCTCGTTGGGTACTGTTCTCCTGGCAGGGCTGGGGGGTCACTGTGTTTACCCTGGCATTCTGCGGCTCAGTAACCTTGTACCTGCTGAAAAAAGGAGTGCACATTGACAAGTATGGATGGTTCTGGCTGGCGGTGGTGGTGCTGCTTGGCCTGAGCTTTGGTCTGTGGAGCAACAACGGCCTGGCGCCCCTGCACGGTCTAATATTATTTGGGAGTGCCTTATACTGGATTCTGTCTGCCACCGGACTGCTTATCATGGTTAAAACCAGCAATGTCTTTGTCCTGGACGGCTATAATGCCCTGTTGGTAATTCCTTTTGGCAATTTTGGCTGCCAGTATAAAAGCCTGGCTCTGCTGGGGGTTAACAAACCTCGGCGGGGAAGGCACCTTTTTTCCATACTCTTGGGCTTATTTTTGGCGTTTATTGTAGCAGTCATGGTTTTTCCCCTGTTGATGCAGGCGGACAGCGGAGGTTTTGCCAAAATAGTGGACCGCATAATGGCAGGCTTTCGCGGGATTGGGGAAGAATTTTGGGAAGTATTATGGCATGCCCTTTTGGCTATTCCCATTGCTGCCTATATGTTTGGCCTGGTAGCTGGAAGTGCCCATAAAAGAGGTACTGACCGGTTTAATATCGAGAATACGGAGCAGATGGTTTCTGCCTGGCGGATACTCCCCATGCTCACCATTTACATTCTTCTGGGCTTTCTCTGCCTATTATATATAATATTCATCGGCAGTCAGGTGCCTTATTTCTTCTCAGCATTTACTGGGCAACTGCCGGAAGGGTGGCTGGTTTACTCGGAATATGCCCGCCGCGGCTTTTTCGAACTGTGTTCCATAGCAGCAATAAACCTGGTGGTACTGACAATATGTAATGTTATGAGCCAGCAGCCCAGCAGGAATAGCGTGGCATTAAAGATACTCAACTCATTGCTGGCTCTGGTCACCCTGGTTCTTATTGCTACCGCATTGAGTAAGATGGCCTTGTATATTGAAACCTACGGACTAACTATGCGCCGGCTGTTGCCCTGTGTCTTTATGATCTTCATGGCCATCGTCTGCGGAGGAATAATTGCCCTGCAAAAATGGTCCTTCTCCATAACCCGCCTGGCGGTTGGAACCGGGATAGTAATGTTCTGCCTGCTGTGCCTGGCTAATCCGGACAGCCTGGTGACCCGCTATAATGCAGACCGTTACCTGGCCGGAACCCTGGAAAATTTCGATGTAGAAATCCTGTACCGGTCCGGACCGGCCGGGGTGGATGCAGCCCTGATGGGATATGAACAAACCGGTGATAACGTTTTACAGGATGAGCTCAAGGAATACCTGCTTACCCAGCAGCAGCGAGCCAACGAATTGGCAGGAGGGCATACAGACACCTGGGAAAGAGCCCAGGCCCGGAATAAGATTGCAGAATACTTTGATTGAGGGAAGCAAGGGGACGTTCTTTTTGCTTCCTGAAGCAAGGGGACGTTCTTTTTGCTTCCTTCTTGCTGAAGCAGCTTTATTGAAATGGCTGGATATGTTAGTATTAACTCATCTTAATACTGAAAGGACATTGACACGTGCTTGATCCAATCTTCTGCTAGTTTTCAAGTGCAACCCAATAACTGCAGTTAGGGCTTGCCCAGTATAGCCTTAATTTGGTTTGCATTTGAATAAACGAGCGATTGGTTGGATGAGTTGTGCAAAATGCCTGATTGCAACAGCACACTATCCTGGTGTGCTTTTTTCATGGGTTTTTTGCTTGAGGTTGAATAACATAGTAGAAATGAGGTTTTGCAATGTTTGAGATTAGAAAAATTCAGGAGCAGGTTCTGTTTAAAGCAATAAAATCAGCGAGCAGTGAGGAAATCGCATCCCAAATCGTCTATGGAGAACATCACGAAGATGATGAGGTCTGGGTTAAATCGACCATGCTCAAACTGGAGAATTGCTTTGATCCCTCTGCTGTCAAGCAGATTAGAATGAACTGTCAATGCGGATACGGCATGGATGAAAAACTGGCCCTGGTGAAGGAGTTGATGGCAGCGTCCTCCAGTTTAGAGGAATTTGGTAGCCTGGAAAAGGCCAATGAAGCGGGTCTGTTTTGCACTGATGGGGAACTCTATCTGCAGTTCCAGTATTGCCCCTGCCCGATGCTGGCTAAGGTGGATAAATTGGACTCGTACACATGGTGTCAATGCACCACAGGCTACAGCAAGGTACTTTTCGAGGAAGCCTTTGGCTGTGAAGTCGATGTGGAGTTACTGAAAAGTATCAAGGTGGGCGACGAGATCTGCCTTATGAAAATAATACCTAAGGGAACGATTTGGAAATAGAGCGGGTAAGCAAAGGGACGTTCTTTTTGCTTCCTATATTGTTTGACTTTTGTATCATAACTTACAATAACTTATGTCAATAGTCAGCGAAAATGTCACCCCTTTACCTGGATAACTGAGCAGCAGAAATGTCATCCCTATTTCTTCTGGAATAGAACATTTTGTTATAACCAAACCAAGGAGATTTGTTTTTAGGTTTACTTTCGGGTTGA
>JAKPGY010000137.1 GCA_029550685.1 Bacillota bacterium | reverse complement strand
GCAGTAGTTGCAGGCCGCCGGCGTGAACCACCGGTTCGTCCAGGCTTCACTGATCCCCTCGTTCCAGAAGATCCTCTGCTCCTCACCGTCTGCGGCCGTGAACACATAGTGATAATTGCTCGCCGGCTGATCCGGGCTCTTTCCGCGGTAGCGGACCGCTGTCACCTCACCCTGCACCCCGGCGAGAGCGGCGACGTAGTCGGTGAAGTGCCTGCTCTTCAGCTGCCCGCAGGTGAGGCCGACGGTGACGACGATCCGCCCCTGTAAATAGTCTTGTTACAACGTCTTTTCATTCAAAAATCCCTAATCATTTTAGCATTGTTAGGGCGAATGCAGTTCCAAAACCCTGCCCCCATAGATTCCACTCATAGCGTTGTGGATACATGCCCAGCCCTTGGCATTCTGCTGAAGAGTCAAACACTAGCCCGTTTTTCGTTGAGCTGAGCAGTGCTTGGAGAGATTTTTCTGCATAGTGCGCGTATTCGGTATTGATAAGGTCGAGATCTATCGCTCGTTTTATCGAATACCCAATCATTGCCGTAGCTGATGTATCTTTATGGCCGTTATTAGCGTTCAATACCCATTTAAAATAACCATCCTCGTCTTGATATTTTATTGTAGAATTAAGTAATAATCTAAATTGATTGAGTAATTTAGGAAATTCCTCAGAGGATCTATCCAAGAACGCTAATGTATCAACCATCCCAATAAGGAGCCATCCGACTCCACGCCCCCATCCTATAATACCCAACTTCTCTGGGGTTCCACTTCTGAAGCCATGGTAAGGCAATCCTGTTTTAACATCCATGCCATTAGATAAAAAATCCTCTAATAAAACCGTTGATAACTTGGAGGCCTCCTCAGAATTAAAAGTTCGACCGTATCTTGATAAAAAGGGACAAATCATACCTAAATAATCTACCAGAGTCACCTCTGGATTATTCGTACGGTAGGGTAGACCCCCTGTGCTTGTTCTTGGATATTTTTCTATATAGTTGGACATTTTTTGGAGTGATTCCTTTATCCACCATTCGCCATCGATTTCGAATAAATATAATAAAGTATATCCGTTCATAATCTGATCTAGGTAATATAGACGGCCGCCCTTTCTTGCCCAACGCTTATAGTACGTGATTAGAATATCCAGTAAATCTTCTCTCTGCGCTTGGGAGTGAGCAACTTCCAGAGATAAGGCGAGACTGGCTGTCGGCCAAAAAAAATATTTATATTCTCGATTGAGCGGTTGTCCGTTCAATATTTTGAGAATTTCAATAGCGATCTCTTTTGGTTTAAATTCAAGCCTTGTATTATACTGATGTTCAAGAGACTTTTTTGTCTGGGAAAGCATACTGTTAATTTCTTGTTCCATGGGGTGACCCTTCTGAAATTATGTAGCAATTCTGATGAGCGGAGTTTCATATTAGGCTGGGATTATTTTCTATGGTATTTCCAGTCTGAAGTTTCTCTGTATATAACATCTGTCAGGTATGGCTTAATAACGTTGCCTTTTGTAAGTAGATTCAACTTAAGGTACCTACATCTCCTATGCATGAGGTGGTCCTAAATTATAAAGGGCCTTCAAATAAAACGCCTGGGCATGGCTTCCCCTGGAAGTTGGCGATGATCTCTGGGGGATTGTCCCGATACTATTTTCCGGCAAAAACCCGCATATCGGTCGACACCTCTACGGGTTGTTCAACGGCATCCTGTACACCCTGACTGCCGTGTGATGCTCCGCACCCGTAACTGTGGGTTTTTGCACAATGGTCTCAGTTACAGTAGCCATGATGGAATCCTTTTCTGGCACACCTCGGGAAGGCATGATCGGATCATCTCTCTCTCCTCCGGATTAAGAACAAAATTTAGCACGAACAGTAGATATGCTGCCGCAATCCCGGAACCTGCAAGGATAAGCGTTGGTAATGTGGAAATAGTGACAACAGAGAGTAACGCAATCCCGGCTACAGACAAGACAAGGAGTCCCCCGATTCCATACGTCATCTTTTTCAGGTACGTAAATGTGGGTATTTGTATGACATAGGCGATAAAGAGCGGTTGTATCACTCCATATCGGACAGAGAGGGTAATGAGCCCTGCCAGAGCGACACCATACATGCCGATGTCAAAGATATAGGGGAGATGTAGTGCCAATATGACATTCAGGAAACTTAGGGGCAGTGTCAGGATTACCAGACTCCGAACACGGTTATAGGCCAATGTTATTGGAGTTATGCAGGAGGACATTATCTGTAGAATGACCGGAGCAACACAGATCCAGATCAGTGGAGCGAGATGTGCAAATTCTGCACCGACCCAGATTGTTAGGAGTTGAGGCGAGAATATGCATACTAGTCCAATTGGTAATGCCATAAAGAGGCCTATAACCTTAATTGTCGTTGATGTAAAGTGAATCAACCCTTTACGATCCTGCTGGGCGTAATAAGAATAGGTCATTGGTGTGAGCAAATTTGTGGCCAGAGATGCAATACCTATAAGAAGCGTACTCCATACCGCAGCGAGGGAATACTCTGTACCTGCCACTTCTCCGAATAATTTATTCACTACTATTAAGGCGACCTGGGTATTGAGGAGCCAACCAACACTGTTGATCAGGACCCATGTTGACATTCCTCCGATTTCCCTGAGTCGTGCTCGCACAAATGATGCCGGTGAGATCTTCAGATAGGGGCATGTCCTTTTTGACAGGATGAATGCCATTGCAAATGTCACAATGGCAGCTCCTGCGTAGGAGAGGCCAACCAGCGTCAGTGACGGACCAAGGCATAAGAATAAGGTTAGAACCAGCACGAGCTGTGTGAAGAGATTGGTGCTATTCACATAATTCCGCAGGTCCAGCCTGTTGTATGCAAACAGGACCACCATGAAGTTGCTGCTCCATGCACGAATGAGCACCGAAGCAAAGATAAACGCAAAAAGCAGGAATACATCTGTTGCTGACTGATCACCAATATTGAAAAATGCCGGAGCATACCATGCTGCTGCAAGGGCGAAGGGCACCAGAAGTAGAATGACACCCAGTGTGCCAAACAATGCCGTGTTAAAAGTCTCATTCGCCCGTTTTATATCTGCACGCTGGAGGTCTATGGTCAGAAAGCGGGAAATTGACGTGTTTAATGAGTCGATGACCAGAGTGATGTAACTCGTAATCGAGGTGGCTAAGGGAATCAGCCCATATGCTGCTGTTCCCAGAGTATCCAGGAAAAAGGGAACCAGCGCCAGGCCGATAATGATGTTCAGAACGAAGTATATGATATTGGATATCAGGTTTGCTGGAAGTCTTTGTGTGAATTTGATGTCAAGGGGAGTTGTGCTCATGCCGTGTTCCTATGGGATGACTGAGATGTATTGAGAGTTTTACGTTCAGTACCATTTCAGCTTTCTGTAATGTCTTTCGATAAATGTACTGTCTTTGGGATAAACACAGTATCCTAAAACGCCTCTAGATCCCTCCTGCATGCCGGTATGCCTGCAGAAAAAAACGAGTTCATGAAGCTTAGCTCGGTTAGTGCTCGAGATAGCAGAAATCTCATACTTAATCACTCCAATTCCCGATGATTCCCGGAACATTAAAGATCGACGGGGCAAAAACGCGACCACGAGGATGACTGCGGTGAGCCCGAAGAGGGACGTGTTGAACGTCTTATTCGCGGCTGCGTAATCTCCCCGCTGGAGGTCGACGGTGAGGAACCGGGTGACGGCGGTGTTGAGCGACTGGACGACGATTGCCACGTACCCCGTGATCGAGGTCGCGAGCGGGATGAGCCCGTAGGCCGCGACCCCGAGAGTGTCGATGAAGTAGGGGACCAGAAGGATCCCGATGACAATATTTACCAGGAAGTAGGCGATGTTCGCCGCGAGGTTGCGGGGGAGCTGAGCGGCGAAGCCTCGGGTGGTCTGGTCTGTAGCGGAGGTGGTGGACGGCATGGATATTCTTCTGGCCGGGATGGTACTGGCTCCCCGGAGGAGAATTCACCAGCGGGATTCTTATCTTACAGGTTAGTAACGGCGGTATGAAATGCCTGCCGGATTTGCTCTTTTGAGGTGGCCGCACTTAGATGGGCAGGGACTACCTTAGGGCTATGAACGGCA
>JAKPGY010000060.1 GCA_029550685.1 Bacillota bacterium | reverse complement strand
GATGATGGTTTGAGGATTTTTAATGATCGCCTTTTTATGAATAACAACCAGGCCGCCGTCATTATCGACCAGGGCAGCAACAGTAGTGGCTCTTGGGCGAAATGGAGCAACGGGTTGCAGATATGCTGGGGCTCAAAGACTATCCCTGGCGAGGGTTGGGCTGGAAGCGGAGACAAGCGGTATTTGACGGGCCAAAGCCTGACTTTTCCCGCAACCTTTGATAGCGTGCCCACATTCTTTGGCACCACGCAAGACGCATCAATAGCTGCGAGATCCGCAAAATTAGCGAATTTTAACGTGGGAACATCAGATGTTAAAAATATGTCATTTAACGGATGGGGCACGTCCTCCAACGACTTTATTTTACACTGGCTTGCGATTGGATGGTGGAAGTAATGATCAAAATTTAGTGATGGTGCTCCAGGAGGTGTGGGCGGTACATCGTCATTTAAAGGCAGGTGATAATTGGTGCCAACCTTACTACAATTAGCCCAGTCATACAGCAACCCTGATTCGGTAAACTATAAAATTGCCTATTTGCGAGAAAAAATTGGAGATGCTGATTTTGGCAAGCTGGCTTATGCCGATCAGGTAGAACTTGCTATGTTGGGGGAAACAGTTATAATAGGCGGGTTCTTGCGAACAGAACTCTTAGCGGCAAAGTCAATCCAGGCAAAACATCTCGCTGTCGAAGACCTCGCAGCTATTTCCGCGAAGTTTACGGGTGATGTGTATATCGGCGGAGATGTTGTTGTGGGCGGACAAGGAGTTTTGTCTGCTTTCTAGTTTGTGTCAAATGGGCATAACGAAGGGTGGGGCAATTTCGGCATAATGGCCAGAGGAGGTGAGGTAAGTAAGGGGAGAGTTTCAGTACCAGTAAGCATCCCGGCTAATTTCTCAATAACAAAAGCGACTATCGAACTCCAAGCGATGCCTGCTTATGTAAATAATACCATTGATGGTAGTAATAATCGTTGGAGACAATCTAGGAATTTGAAATTATATCATTCGCCGGGCAATGAAGGATTCTACGAGCTCTATTATCCCGGGGGCGTGT
>JAKPGY010000048.1 GCA_029550685.1 Bacillota bacterium | reverse complement strand
TATTTTGCGTTCGGTGTCTGCACTGTAGGAATAGTCTTTCAGCGTTATACGTTCGGTATCTGCGCTGTAGGAATAGCCTTTCAGCGCCATACGTTCGGTATCTGCGCTGTAGGAATAGCCTTTCAGCGCCATACGTTCGGTATCTGCGCTGTAGGAATAGTCTTTAAGCGCCATACGTTCGGTATCTGCGCTGTAGGAATAGTCTTTAAGCGTTATGCGTTCAGTATCGGCAGGGTATTGATACACTTTGTTGATTTTGCGGAAAGTGTCTGCCTGGTAAGCCTGGCTTTGGGTAATAGGACGTTTCGTATCAGCATTGTAAGATTGACTTTGTATGATAGTGCGAATAAGATCGGCTACGTATTCGCAATATTCAGTTGCTTCCTCATAATACACAAGCTCCGGGTCACGGATATAGTTAATGTAGAGTGTTTTACCTTCTGCCGTCAGTGCCTTCCAGCCGCTTAAATCGTCTGGATCAAGCACACGACCTTTGAGAACCCCTAATCTACCGGCGGGGACACTCCAGTCTACGTTGTTATCCTTGAACCACCCAACAGCGGGTAGTACCAGCTCAGCGAGGGATAAGCAGCCATAAGCATAGTAAGACATGAAATAATCCCCCACGCTTGTAAGACTGCTGGTATCTGGAACGGCGAGAGAAGTGAGGGAGGAGCAGTCAGCAGCATAGGCAACCATGAAAGAATTCCCCACGCTGGTAAGGCTGCTAGTGTCCGGAACAGCGAGCGAAGTGAGGGAGGAACAGTCAGCAGCATAGGTATACATGAAAAAATCCCCCACGCTGGTAAGGCTGCTAGTGTCCGGAACAGCGAGCGAAGTGAGGGAGGAACAGCCAGCAGCATAGGTATCCATGAAAGAATTCCCCACGCTTGTAAGACCGCTGGTATCTGGAACATCGAGCGAAGTGAGGGAGGAACAGCCAGCAGCATAGCTATACATGAAAAAATTCCCCATTGTCCCAGTCAAAAACGTCTTTTGGGAAATGGCGATACTGGTTATATTTGTTGCATTCTGAAACGAGGGTGTCATATAATTATTGCCTGACTTATTCCAGTTGTGGGCTACCTGCATTGTCGTATCAGTTACCGGGAAAGTGGTGCGTGTGCCTGAGACAGATAGAGAAGTCCAGCTTCCACTGGTTCCGGCACGATAATATACCGTGCCAGAAATGGGAGAAAGAGAACCCCTGTACAGTATTATCGGGCAAACCCCTGACGCTTCCGAAAATGTCAGGGTATGGATAATGTCATAATCTTGGTTGTTTATAGTAGCCACGATTACTCACCACCTTCCCTCTCTTGTCCCCTAGCTTGTTGCTCCTATGGTTGCCGCAACCTGGATAGCCACACTTTCATCATTCGCCGGTTCTTCCGTAGACGCTACTCTTGCTCTGGCCCAGA
>JAKPGY010000047.1 GCA_029550685.1 Bacillota bacterium | reverse complement strand
ATGGCGATCCTCCCACTGGAACTCCCCCCAATCCAGTAAGTAAACATCGAAACCCTGATTCACCAAATGTTCGATCAGACTCATACCGGGAATAAGATCAAGGATGTAAGGCTTGTTTATTAAGGCATAAATAAACAGAATTGGGGTCTGGTATTGAATTCCCACCGGCGGAAGGTACCGGTATAAACGAGCTTTGTTTTTGCGCCACACAATATCCTTAGGAGTCATACCGGTTTGGGGCTGCGGATCATAGGCTAGTATTTCTGCCCACCGGCGGGTGCTATCCAGCAGCCGGTCCATATTCTTTTGTAATTGGGCGCCTACCTCTTCAGGAGAACCATGCAGCAATTCTATACTTTTCATGTAGCAATGACCTCCTTTCCCAGCAGATTTCCAACCATATGATGGCGGGGAGGTATAACGATGGCCTCTCCTTCCACCAGCAGCTCCCCTTTCTGGTTATGACAAGTGGTTTTCAAGCGCACCCGGCCCGCTGGTAATAATTCTATGACTTCGGTTTGAGCGCGAATGGTATCGTTTATAAAACAAGGTCTTACAAAATGTAGACTCTGTTTTTCGTAAATAGTACCCGCCCCAGGCATCTGGTTGCCTATAACCGTGGATATTAACCCGGCCAGCAGCATCCCGTGCACAATCCGGGTTTTAAAATGGCCTTGCCTTGCTCTGACCTCATTGACATGCAACCAGCTAAAATCTCCGGTAACGCCGGCGTAAACATATAAATCCGTTTCTGTAATGGTTTTTTCCACGAAGCCTATCTGGCCTACTTTTAGCTCCTGGTAAGTGTGTTCAATCATTTATTTTTCTCCTTCCTATTCTTCTTCAGAATTATTTTCTTGTTTGGCCTTGGGGGAGGATTTTCCCTTGGCGGCCGACAACTGTTTATTTAAGCTAGTTATCTTTTTATTTAAAGCCTGGTTTTCCTTTTTTAGCGCATCCAGTTCTTTCTTGATGTTTTCATGAGAGTCCACGAGTTTTAGCAGGCTATCGGCCATACTCTCCAGAGCAGAAATAGCATTAAACTCCAAATTATCGATCTTCTCCTCCAGAGAAACGGCTAGTTCTGCAACACGAGCTACATCATTCTTGGTGGGAAAGGGGCTGGTTTCTAAAAAGCGCTCCATATTCTGACGATTTAGTTTTTCGTTAAAAAGATACTGTTCCAGAGTACTGTTCATTAGATTGACAAAAGTCTTGGTACTTAATAATTCCCGAAAAGTCTCAGACCAGATATCTTCCATACGAAAATACCATTCTTTCCACAATTCGCTGTAGTCTGGGACAAAGAACTTCTCCTGCGGGCCTGATTCATTATTTGAGGCTGTTTTTCCCTTATTTTGCGTCATGATCTTCCCCCCTTAGAGATATGTAAAAACGCGGTTTTTCCGGGTATCAATGATACCCGGAACGGACCGCGCTGGTTTGGATCAGTTCTGTTTATATTATAGTTCGTTAACTTTTTTGGATAGATCATCTACCTTTTTCTTTAATTCGTCCAAGGCATTAAAACTGGGAATGTCTATATTCTCCATGGCTGCTTTAACTGCTTCCTGAACCATACTGTTCATTTGCTGCTGGTTTTTCTTGACCTGTTGCATCAATTCCTCAATAATTTTGGTGCTTTCTTCCCGGGCAGTTTTCCTTTGTTCTAAGTACTTTTTAACCATATTCTCCAGTTGCTCTTGTGACCAGGACATACTCCCCAAGCCTACCAGCCACATATCCCACATTTTTTCGAAAGCGCTATCGGCCATGGCAAAACTTCTGTTCAGGTTTTCTTGACTCAGCATGTTTTTCCTCTCCTTTCCTGATTACAGACAATCAATATAATTGATAGTCTATAAACTGTTAATAGCTTCAGTCCCCCTTTCCCAGAAACTACTTTGATGTCTTGACATTAATGGTAACTTAATAGGGTGAAGTGATATCATTATAGCATTAATATGGATAAAAGCCTACAATTTTGTATTATTTTTTACATTTAGCCGAAAATATACATTGCACCTACATGAAACCGGTCCATTCGCACAAAAAAACGCCCTGGGTTACCCAGGGTATTTCTAAAACATCTATATCGGCATTATATATTTACTACCCGGACGTTTTGCACAAAGGGGGCACAGCGGTCGGCTAATGCCTGCATCTCCTGGCGGGTATAAGGAACCACGGCACCGTAATCGGTGTCCAGGGTAACGGAAGGGTTGAACTGCTGCAGGGAATATAGGGGAGCTCCCTGTATATAGCGGGCTATTTCCTCGATATCTTCAGGGGGATGCAGGAGCGGAACTACGGTGGTACGGAATTCCACCTCTATGTTGGTTTCCATCAGCAAGCGGATGGAACTGCGCACATTGAAAAACTCTTCGGTGGTGAGCTTGCCGCAGGCGCGTAAGTACTTGCGGTAATCCAAGGGTGCTTTAATATCCATAGCCACATAATCCAGGATGCCGCTGGTAATCAGCTGCTGCAGCATAGCCGGATTGGTGCCGTTGGTATCCAATTTCACCAGATAGCCCAATTCTTTGAAAGCTGCCAGAGCATCTGGCAGCTCCTCGTACAAAGTTGGTTCTCCGCCGGTAACGGTTACTGCATCCAGAAATCCCAGCCGCTCTTTCAAGAACTCAACGGCTTCTTCCAGGGTAATAACCGGCTCACTGACCCGCGGAGAACGCAGCAGAAGGTGAGTATTCTGGCAAAAGGGACAACGAATATTGCATCCCCGGGTGAAGAGCACGGCTGTGACTTCACCCGGGTAATCCACCAGACTTTGTTTAACTAATCCGGCAAACTTCATCTATTGAATCGCCTTATCGTAAGTTTTGCGTCCCTGGAACTCGGCCTGCTTACCGGCGTTCCACTGGTCAACCGGACGTAAGTATCCTACTACCCGGGAATATACTTCGCAGACGGTCTGCCGGCCTTCCGCTTCACATATGGGGCAGGTCTGATGCCGTCCGCTTAAGTAGCCGTGGCTGGAGCAGATACTGAAAGTAGGTGTCAGGGTAAAGTAAGGCAGCCTGAACTGTTGACATACTTTGCGCACCAGCTTTCTGGCTGATTCGGTGGAAGGCACCGATTCACCCAGGAATATATGGAAAACAGTTCCTCCGGTATAGCGGGTCTGCAGGTCGTCCTGCAGAGTCAGAGCTTTAAACAGGTCATCGGTATAGTTAACCGGCAGCTGGGTGGAATTGGTGTAGAATGGTTCTGCTCCCCGCCGGTATTCAGCTTCGTTAGCCACTATGATATCCGGGAATTCCGCCTTGTCCTTGCGGGCCACACTATACGACACACCTTCGGCAGGAGTGGCTTCCAGATTATAGATATTGCCGGTTTCCTCCTGGAATTCAACCAGTTTATCGCGCATGAAATCCATTACTTCCTTAGCAAAGGCCAGGCCTTCTTCACTGGCAATGTCACAGCCCAAGAAGTTCAAACAGGACTCGTTCATACCGATTAGTCCTATAGTGGAAAAATGGTTCTTCCAGTAGCTGCCAAAGCCTTCTTTTATATTGCGCAGGTAGAACTGGGAATAGGGATACAGTCCGGAATCAGTCAGGTTCTCCAGTACTTTGCGTTTGATTTCCAGACTATCCCGGGCTAATTCCATGTTGCGCTGCAGGCGTTTGAAGTAATCCTCCCGGTCCTTGGCCAGATAGCCGATCCGGCTCATATTAAGTGTGACTACGCCAATTGAACCGGTCAAGGGATTAGCGCCGAACAGGCCGCCGCCCCGCTTGCGCAGCTCACGGTTGTCCAGCCGCAAGCGGCAGCACATGCTGCGGGCGTCCTCAGGGTTCATATCGCTGTTGATAAAGTTTGAGAAGTAGGGAATACCGTAACGGGAAGTCATTTCCCAGATCTTCTCGTAGTTGGGATTATCCCAGTCAAAGTCTTCGGTAATATTGTAAGTGGGAATGGGGAAAGTAAATACCCGTTCTTCCACATCGCCTTCCATCATAACTTCGGCAAAAGCACGGTTGAACATATCCATCTCTGCCTGGAAATCACCGTAGGTTTCTTCCATCACCTGGCCGCCGATTATCACCGGTTGGTTCTTCAGGAACTCGGGGACTTTAAGATCCAGGGTTACATTGGTAAAAGGTGTCTGGAATCCTACCCGGGTAGGTACATTCATATTAAAAACAAACTCCTGCAGGCACTGTTTAACCTGCTTGTAATCCAGCTGGTCATAGCGAATAAAAGGAGCCAGCAGGGTATCAAAGTTGGAGAATGCCTGGGCACCAGCTGCTTCCCCCTGTAAGGTAAAGAAAAAGTTGACTATTTGTCCCAGGATGGAGCGGAAATGCTTGGCCGGGCCGCTGGCCACCTTGCCCCGCACACCTTTGAATCCTTCCATAAGCAGGTCCTGGATATCCCAGCCCACACAGTAGGCTCCCAGGATGCCCAGATCATGGATATGAAAATCTCCCCTGGTGTGGGCTTCTTTGATCTCAGGAGGGTAAACCTGATTCAGCCAGTACTGGGATACTATAACGGAGGATATATGGAAATTCATGCCCTGCAGTGAGAAGGTCATGTTGGAGTTCTCTTTGATACGCCAGTCGTTTTTCTCTATATAATCAGCAATTATTTTATTGTTAAATAAAAGCTGGCTGGTTTCGCGGAGATCTTGATGCTGCTTGCGGTATAGAATATAGGCCTTGGCAGTTTTGTAGTGGCCGTTTTTGACCAAAACCCGCTCTACCAGATCCTGAATCTTTTCTACGGTGGCAATCTCTTCATCATCCATATACTGGGCTATCTCCACAACCTTTTCGGTTAAATCTACCGCGGTCTGGTAGTCCTTGCCTCCTACTGCCTGGGCGGCTTTCCAGATAGCTTTGGTGATCTTTTCTTTTTCAAAGGGTACAATGCTTCCATCGCGTTTCTTGATCTTAGTAATATCCACTCCACCATCCTCCTTTGTTAAAACCACAATATATTGTGGTGCATACTACACCAGACTACTATATTATGTGTATGATCATTATAGGGTTTCACAACCTTTCCGGTCAAACCAGAACTTTTTCTAAAATAAGCATTTCAAGCTGCTTTCGAGTTTATTTATGCTCCCACGTTGTTTTTTGTAAGAATTCTATGAAAAGTGAGGATATTAATGGAAAAATAAACGTCGATTCCGGGCTCTGTATGCTGATATTAGAAGTATTATCTGGCAGCAGCCGGTCCATAATTTATTCTTCTATATGGGACAATATGGTTCCTTCGCACTTTGGTCACAAAAAAACCGGGACTAATATGATCCCGGTTTAAAGGAACTAATTGTCGAAGCCTATTCTGTCTCCCTAAATGCCGGTTGCTTTGCGTTCCATGAGAGCCTGTACTTTAAGAGGCAGGCCAAATAGATTAATAAAACCTTCGGCATCCTTATGGCTGTAGATTTCGTCGGCACCGAAGGTAGCGAGATCTTCACTATATAAGGAATAAGGTGAGGTGGATGCCACCGCTTCACAGCTGCCCTTGTACAGTTTAACCCGCACGGTACCAGTCACGGTTTTCTGGGTTTCATCGATAAAGGCATCCAGGCACTTTTTCAGCTTGCTGAACCAGTTGCCGTCATAAACCAGTTCGGCATATTTGATGGCTACCTGTTCTTTAAACTGCAGGGTGCGGCGATCCAGGGTCAGTCGTTCCAGTTCATCATGAGCAGCATGCAGGATGGTCCCTCCCGGGGTTTCGTACACTCCCCGGGACTTCATGCCCACCAGGCGGTTTTCCACGATGGTAACTATCCCCACTCCATTGGCGCCTCCCAGGCGGTTTAGTTCGGTTAATAGTTCTACCGCACCGTATTTTTGGCCATTCAGGGATACGGGAATACCTTGCTCGAATCCTATTTCTACATAGGTAGGCTTATCAGGAGCCTGTTCCGGTGGAACGGTCAATATTAGCAAATCATCGGGACGTTCATTGGCGGGATCTTCTAACAGCCCGCCTTCATGGGAGATGTGCCATAAATTGCGATCCCGGCTGTAGATCTTTTCTTTGGTTACCGGTACTTCGATGCCGTGGGCAGCCGCATATTCAATGGCATCCTCCCGGGAGCGGATATGCCATTCCCGCCAGGGAGCAATAATCTTCAAATCAGGATTTAAGGCTTTTATCCCCAGTTCAAAGCGCACCTGATCATTGCCCTTGCCGGTGGCTCCGTGACAAATCGCATCAGCGCCTTCTTGTTCAGCTATTTCTACTAATTTTTTAGCGATCAAAGGCCGGGCAAAGGAGGTTCCCAAAAGATACTTTTTCTCATAGACGGCCCCGGCCTTCAGCACCGGCCAGCAGTACTGGGTTACGAACTCTTCCACCAGATCCTCCACATAAATTTTGGAGGCACCTGATTTGATAGCTTTTCTCTTTACCGGTTCCAATTCCTCTCCCTGCCCCAGGTCAGCACAGAAAGCGATAACTTCGCAGCCATAATTCTCTTTCAGCCAGGGAATAATGATGGAAGTATCCAGGCCGCCTGAATAAGCTAAAACTACCTTTTTCATATTTTTTCACCTCATATTGCTTAAAACTTTGCTAAGATGCTGGCTAACTCTTGGTTCCCGATTTCTTCTAAATCATATCTTACCCGGAGGGCGGGTTTATCTAAATGCATAATGCGCCTTAGATCTATAGGAGTGCCGATTATCACCAACTCTGCCGGTGAGTTATTAATGGTTTTTTCCAGTTCTTCGATCTGAGTTTTCCCATAGCCCATGGCGGGCAGAAGCTTGGACAGGTGGGTATACTTGGCAAAGGTATCACGGATAGATCCCACTGCATAGGGGCGGGGATCTATTAGTTCAGCCGCTCCCAGTTTCTCTGCCACTATAACTCCTGCTCCATAAGCCATATCTCCATGGGTAAGAGTAGGCCCATCTTCCACTACCAGAACTCTTTTTCCGGCTATTGCTTCCGGATCGTCAACGGTTATGGGGGAATTGGCCATGATTATCCTGGCTTGGGGATTGATGGTTTCAATGGTTTTTTTGACTTTCTCCACATCTAAAGGATCGGCAGAATCTACCTTGTTGATTATAGCTATATCCGCCCTTCTAAGATTAGCTTCCCCAGGGTGATAGGTGGTTTCATGACCGGCCCGGTGAGGATCCACCACTACAATATGCAAATCGGTATTATAAAAAGGCAGATCATTGTTGCCGCCATCCCAAATGATCACATCGGCTTCGGCCTCTGCCTGGCGCAGGATTTTTTCGTAGTCGATGCCGGCATAAACTACTAAACCAAGGTCGATATGGGGTTCATATTCTTCCCGCTCCTCGATGGTACAGTTATGTATATCCAGATCCTCATAGCAGGCAAATCTCTGCACCACTTGTGCTTCCAGATTGCCGTAAGGCATGGGGTGACGGACGATAACCACCTTCTTGCCCATTTGGCTGAGGACTTTAGCACAATAGCGGGTGGTCTGGCTTTTGCCGCTGCCGGTTCTGACAGCAGTAACGGCCAGTACCTTAGTCCGGGATTTTAACATGGTATTATCCGGTCCCATAAGGCGAAAATCAGCCCCACAAGCTAATACCTGGGAAGCCTTGTGCATGACATATTCATGGGAAACATCACTGTAAGCGAAGACTACTTCGTCCACCTGATATTTTTTTATTAAATCGGGCAGTTCTTCTTCGGCATATATGGGGATGCCGTCTGGATATTTCTCCCCGGAGATACTGGCCGGGTACACACGGCCTTCAATATCCGGGATCTGAGTAGCCGTAAAGGCTACTACCTCGTAGTCATCATTGTTACGGAAATAGGTGTTAAAATTGTGAAAATCCCGGCCGGCTGCTCCCATAATGATTACGCGCTTCTTGGTCACTCCTCTTCCCCCTTATCTTTTGCATTAAACGAAAATATCTCAATATCTTTTCGTTTTATCCAACCCTGTTTTTCATAAAATCCCTCCACCTCAGGATTGGTCTTCAAAACAAAAAGATGAATTTTATCTGCCTTTAATGCCTTCAGCTGCTTTACCGCTTCCTGCAGCAGTTTTTTCCCGTAGCCCTGGCGGCGAAAATCTTTATGTACCACTAAATGATATATGTAGCCTCGTCGTCCGTCAAATCCTCCCAAAACCGTGCCGATTATGGAATCTTGATATTTCAACACCAGGCAGGTGGTGGGGTTTCTTTGCATAAAGGCGGTCAAAGATATCTCGTCATCTCCGGGTCCCAAGCCTACCCCGGGAGTATCTTGCCACAATTCCAGCATATAAGGTATATCAGTTTGTCTTGCTAATTCAATAGTGATACTTTCCATAGCACCGTTATCTACATGGTTAAAGCCATTATGGCCTTGTGAGCATGCAGGCGATTTTCTGCTTCCTCGAATACCGCCGATTGAGGTCCATCCATGACCTCGTCGGTTATCTCCTTGCCGCGCTTGGCCGGCAGGCAGTGCAGTACAATAGCATCCTTATTGGCCAGGGACATCAGGCTCTGGTTTACCTGGTATTTTACAAACTGCTGTTCCTTTTCTTCAGCTTGATCCTCCTGTCCCATGCTGGCCCACACATCAGTATATACTATATCGGCGTCGCGAACCGCTTCCGCCGGGTCATTGACCACCCATAGTTTGGCTCCGGTGGCCTGGGCATCCTCCTGGGCCAGGCTTAATACTTGGGGATTGGGTTCAAAGCCAGGAGGACTGGCGATCACCACATCCATGCCTACCTTAGCCCCGCCGAACAGCAGGGAATGGGCCACATTATTGCCGTCCCCAACAAAGGCTAGTTTCAGACCCTTTAAGCGCCCTTTGTGTTCCTTGATGGTCATCAGATCACCGATGACCTGGGTGGGATGCAGCAGATCAGTAAGTCCATTAATGACAGGAATATCCGCCCATTTAGCCAGTTCCAGAACTTCCTCATGATCAAAGGTGCGAATCATGATGCCATCCAGCATGCGGGATAGTACCTGGGCGGTATCCTTTATGGTCTCACCGCGACCCAGCTGGATATCGCGAGGACTTAAAAACAGGGCATGCCCGCCCAGCTGGTACATGCCTACCTCAAAGGCTACCCGGGTACGGGTGGAAGACTTTTGGAATATCATACCCAGGGTCTTGCCAGCCAGGTGATGGTGAGGTATCCCCTGTTTTTGCTCCCTTTTGAGAGTTGCTCCCACTTCCAGTATGTAAGCTATCTCATCCGGGGTAAAATCGTGGATACTGATGAAATCCCGGCCTCTTAACGAGTTATTTATCTCCTGCATATTTACCGCTCCTTTCCTTTTATGCATCCCATTCTTTCAGGGCTTCCCTGAAAATGGCCAGGGCTTGGTTGATTTCGGTCTGATTAATAGTCAGCGGCGGTACAAAGCGTACCACATTAGTTCCCGCTCCTACCAGCAGGAGGCCCTTTTTCATGCATATATTGATCAATTCCTTGACCTCAGCGGAAAACTCCACTCCTATCAGCAAACCACGCCCGCGAATCTCTTTTACCCGCGGATCATTGATTTTTTGTATGCCTTCCCGCAGCTGCTTGCCTTTTTCTTTCACATCGTTCAGGAATTCTTCCTGATTGATGATGTCTATTACCTGATTGGCTACGGCGGTAGCGAGAGGATTACCGCCAAAGGTAGCGGCATGATCGCCAGGAGCAAAGCCGGCCGCCACCTGAGCTGTAGTAAGCATGGCGCCGATGGGAAATCCGCTGCCTAATCCCTTGGCCAGGGTTAGAATATGAGGTGTTACCCCGTATTGCTGGTAGGCAAAAAGGGTTCCGGTGCGGCCGATACCACACTGGACTTCATCAAAAATCAGCAGTATTTCAGCTTGATCACAAATATGTTTCAGGCTGCGCAAAAAAGTGAGATCAGCCGGATGAATGCCTCCCTCTCCTTGAATGGGCTCCACTATAATGGCACAGGTGTTGTCAGTTATAGCCTGTTCCACTGCGGGGAGTTTGTTGTACTCCACATATTTGAAACCTGGTACCAGGGGACCGAAACCTTCATGATATTTGGACTGACCAGTGGCAGTCAAAGCCCCCATGGTACGCCCGTGAAAGGAGTGTTCAAAAGCGATAATCTCAGTTTTATAAGCCTGCTTTTTCCGGTAAAAATACTTGCGGGCCAGTTTAAGGGCGGCTTCATTGGCTTCGGCACCGCTGTTGCAAAAAAAGGCCTTATCCAGTCCAGAACTGGCGGTCAGCTTTTCTGCCAGTTCCACCTGAGGGGGTATCCAGTAAAGATTGGACACATGCCACAAGGTCTGGGCTTGATTTTTCAAGGTGGTGAGAACTGGTTCCGGACAGTGTCCCAGGGAACAGGTAGCAATGCCGCCCACCATGTCCAGGTACTGTTTGTTATTGGCATCCCATACATAACTGCCTTTGCCCTTCACCAGGGCAATAGGGAAGCGGCCATAATTATTTATCAATACCTCCTGGCCTCTGTTCATCCATTCCTGATTGGTCATCCATCCTTCCTCCATTTCTCACTAATCACTCGTATCCCGGGTATTATTATCTTATGACACAGATAGACGCTGCAACTTTAATAGTAGCATAGCGAACACCGGAAGTCCCCCAAGGGGGATGATTTAAGATAACACAGATGATACATATTATAGATAAGAAGTATATAGACTCTTCTTCGGGCACTACTTATGCTGGCCATCATTCACTGTTAAGATTACCCAGGCGTTAAAGCAACAAATTAATAAACCGATTAAAAGATAATCATAATAATCTGCGTAAATCTGCGTCTGAAGCTAGCCATTTACGACCATGGTGCCAATCCCTTCGCGGGTGAAAATCTCTAAAAGGATGGAATGGGGCACCCGGCCATCAATAATGTGGGTTCGCCCTACTCCTCCGGTAACTGCCTGGACACAGCAACTTACCTTGGGAATCATCCCCCCGGCTATAACTCCCTGGTCAGTCAGCCTGGGAACATCACTTACTTTCAAAACTGATATCAGGCTGCTGCTGTCATCGGGGTTCTGCAGGAGCCCGGGTACATCAGTAAGCAGTACCAGCTTGTCAGCTTGTATGGTTACTGCTACTGCCGCCGCTACCAGGTCCGCATTTATATTATAGGTCTGTTGCTTATCATCAATGCCGATAGGAGCAATTACTGGTATATAGCCATTTTCTATTACTGTCTCTATGATTTGCGGATTTATGCGCCGGACCTCGCCCACATATCCCAGTTGACCGCTGTAATCAACCGGTCCGGCCTCTATCAGGTTCCCATCCTTGCCGGATAACCCTATGGCTTTGCCGCCGCTGGCATTCAACCCGGCTACAATTTCTTTGTTTACTTTACCGCCCAGAACCATTTCTACTACTTCCATGGTGGCTGCATCGGTGACTCGCAGGCCGTTCACAAATTCACTGGAAATATTTAAGCGCTCCAGCAGGCGGTTGATTTCAGGGCCGCCTCCATGCACTACAATCGGACGCATGCCCACATAATGCATTAAGACAATATCTTGCATAACCTTCTGCTGCAGGTGGGAGTCGGTCATAGCGGCTCCGCCATACTTGATAACTACTTTTTTGCCGTAAAAATCTTTTATGTAAGGCAGAGCTTCTACCAGTATTTCCGCCTTTTCCATTGCCGAAGCTATCATTTTCTTCCCCCCTTAGGCTATATTTTCTCGATGCAGGAAGGAACAGTCCTTTCTTGCACAAGAAAGAATCTCTTATGTGTCATTGCGAGCCCCTGTAGGGGCGTGGCAATCTCATTCAGAATATCCGGTAATCCCCGTTAGAGATCGCCACGTCGCTTTGCTCCTCGCAACCTTTATCGTACCCGCAAGGGTACATCGGTAGTCCTTTAGGGCGATGACAAGTTCGTAATTCTTTTGCACAGCATCCCGTACAAGAAAGAAGCAGCCCTCTTGCATTTTCCTTCTCAATTTCCTAACTGCGATAGGAGGCATTGATCTTCACATAGTCATAGGACAGATCACAGCCCCAGGCCACAGCCATCTCATTTCCGGATTTAAGATTAACGGTTATCACCACCGGATCTTTGTCTAGTTCCTGCCGGGCCCGGTCCTCGTCAAAGGATAATCCCACCCCGTTTTCGGCCATCTTTTCCTTACCCAGATAGATGTCTACCCGGTTAGGGTCAAAGACCGCCCCGGAATAACCGGCCGCAGCTAAAATACGTCCCCAGTTGGCATCCTGGCCAAATACCGCTGCTTTGGCCAGATTGGAGCCGGTAATGGACCGGGCTATTTGCCGGGCAGTTGCCTGGCTGGGCGCCTCGATAACCCGCACCTCGATCATGCGGGTAGCTCCTTCCCCGTCCCGGGCTATCATTTTGGCCAGTGCTATCGCCACTTCCTGGAGGGCTTCCTGGAAGACCTGGTAATCCTCACTGTCAGGATTGTTAATGAGAGGATTGCCGGCTAAACCGTTGGCAAGAATTAGGGCCATATCATTAGTAGAAGTATCCCTATCTACACTGACCATATTAAAAGACTGATCTACCGCGGCCCGGAAGGCTTTGTCTAAGCATTTGCTGTCAATAGCAGCATCTGTTGTAAAAAAGGCCAGCATGGTGGCCATGTTAGGATGTATCATGCCCGAACCTTTGGCTATGGCGCCAATGCGTACCGGTTTTCCCTGCAGTTCTATTTCCACCGCTATTTCCTTGCTTACTAAATCGGTAGTCATTATGGCCTGGGCGGCATTATGGCTGCCGTCCGGGCTGAGCTGGGCAGCCGCCGTTTTGATACCCTTTCCGATTTTATCCATGCACAGCAAAACCCCGATAACCCCGGTAGAGGCCACCAAAACATCATGGGGATCTATGTTAAGGCACTGAGCTGTTATCTTGGCCATTTGCAGGGCATCATGCCAGCCCTGTTCACCGGTACAGGCATTGGCATTACCGCTGTTGACCACAATGGCCTGAGCCTGGCCGTTAGCCAGATGCTGGCGGCTTATGTCCACACAGGCCGCCCGCACCACATTGGTAGTAAAAGTACCGGCGGCGGTACAGGGCACTTGGGAATAAATCAGTGCCACATCCTTTTTATCCTTCTTCTTAATATCAGCATAAACTCCCTGGGCGAGAAAACCCTGGGGAGCCGTTACGGATCCAGTAATCTTTTTCATAATGTTCTCTCCTCGTACTAAAACCTTTATTTTACGGATGTACCCCCGGGAAAAATAACCCGCGGGTTTCCGGCAAGCCAAACATTATGTTCAGGTTCTGAATCGCCTGCCCGGAAGCTCCTTTAGTCAGGTTATCCAAAGCTGAGATCAATATTACCTGGCCGCTGGCCTCGTTCACATGAACGCCTACGTCCAGGAAGTTGGTGCCGTAAACCCATTTGGTGTGGGGAAATACTCCTTCCGGCAGTATCCTGACAAAGGGTTCTGCTCCATAGAATTCCTCCAGAACACTGCGTACCTGAGATAGCCTGGCTCCGGGTCGCAAGCGGGCATATATAGTACTTAAAATACCCCGGTTCATTGGTACCAGGTGAGGGGTAAAAATCATTTCCACCTTGGTACCGGCAGCCAAGCTCAACTCCTGGGCGATTTCCGGTCCGTGCCGATGATCACCCACTCCATAAGCTTTAATGCCTTCGTTGACTTCGCAAAAATGACTGCTGGGCTTGGGAGATTTACCGGCACCGGTAACCCCCGATTTTGAGTCTATTATGATGCCCTGGCTTTCCAGCACTCCGGAGTTCAGCAGCGGAGCCAGAGGCAATATGGCACTGGTTGGATAACAACCCGGATTGGCCACTATAGAGGCCTGGCGGATTTTATCCCGGTACAGTTCAGGCAGTCCGTACACCGCATCTGCCAGCAGGTAGGGTGCTGCATGAACCGTTTCATAATACTTCTCATACACCGCCGCATCTTTTAAACGAAAATCTGCCCCTAGATCAATGCATCGGACCCCGCTGGAAACAAGCTCCTGCACCATAGGCACCGACAGCCCATGGGGAAGGGCCAGAAAAGCAACCTGGCAGCTCTGCTTGATTTGATGGAGATCAGTAGCCGCTAAGGTCAGATCATAAAATCCATCTAAATGTGGATATACCTGGCTGATTTTCCTGCCAGTGTTCTCCGTCGAAGTAATTATTTCTACTTTTACTTCATCTCTTCCGGCCAGAAGGCGCAAGAGGTCAGCGGCGGTATATCCGTCTCCGATTATAGCTGCTTTGATCATGGGTGAGACCTCCTTAGTTCATGGGGCGGTTTTAGTATACTTATTAGTAAACTTAAATAATTATACATGCCCCTGAATATATTATCAAGCATAAAATAACTATTAGTGATAAATCATGTTAGTCCCCTTTGTTTAATTATGAACTTGCAGAGGGAAATAAAAAACCGCCGGCATGCCGGCGGTAAACACTATCATATTTTTATTCTACTGGTACAAAGTCTTCCTTACTGGCCCCGCACTCAGGGCATACCCAATCATCGGGAAGATCTTCAAAACTGGTTCCTGGAGCTATGTCCTGGTCTGGATCACCTTCGGCTGGGTCATATATGTACCCGCATATGGTGCATTCGTAAGATTCGGAAACCACAAGATCCGACATTATAATATCCCTCCTCGGTAATCATCATTGTTACGATTGATGGCAATCATCTTCCTTAGATAATCTACACGGAACCTGATTCCTTTATACCGCGAAGATCGCTAATGGGCAATCTTCGCCCGTGAGCAGGATAAAATACTGTGGCTCCTTTATTAATCAGCAGTTCCCAGCTGGAAGCTATCTGGGCGGGCTGCTCAGCGAAAATGGGAAAATTAGTACGACGGGAAAAATTCATAGCCAGGTCACCTACTATAGCTTGGCCATCCTCCAGTAAAACCGATAAGGACCCGGGGGTGTGTCCAGGAGTAGGAATGATTATACCGGCCACCCCAAATGGGGTTAGGTCATACTCCTGGTCAACAGTGATTTCCACTTTGGTTTTAGCAAAGCCCAGTATCCTGGTACTGTGCCGTCCTAACCAGCTTACCATGTTACCCAGAAGATTAGTCCCTGGAGGTATAACCACTTCTCCTGCTTCTATAATGCTGGCCTCCCGGGGATGAGCCAGGACCGGACTGGCGCACATACTCTTGATCTGAGCCAGACTGCCCACATGGTCAAAATGGGCATGGGTTATTATTATCAGTTTTATGTCCTGGGGGTCAATGTCCAGCCGGTCCAGTTGTCTTCTGAACGACCTGGCCATTGACTGTCGTCCGGCATCCACCAGTATCCACCCCTGAGCAGCTTGGATGAGATAACAGTTGGTATAAGACAGGGGCACTGTAATTACTTTCATAACCTTCTCTCCCCATTATTTAAAGAAGTTCCTGTATTCTTCTTCCTTAAAACCAGTCAGCACCTGCCCCCCTCTCACCATAATCGGCCTTACTAGGAGGCGGGGATTGGCTGCCAGCAGGTCTAAAGCCTGCTGTTCATCCAGATGGTCAGCCTTAACTCCCAATTTCTTAAAGGCTGCTCCCTTGGTATTCAGCATTTGCACCAGCGTGGAATGGTTTAATTCCGCCAGTTGCTTATATTCCTGCTCCCCCAGAGGTTGTTTGATTAGGTCGCGGCATTGGTAAGAGACACCGTGGTCATCCAGCCAGGCCTTGGCTTTCTGGCAGGTTTTTCAATTGCTGACACAGTAAAAAACGGTTGGCTGCATATTTCACCTCCTAATTCCGTTTCCTTATTTATAATCCATAGCTCGTACTCGATGCAAACAGTAAAAAGCAAAACAGGCTGCATCATTAAAGCTACAGCCTGTTTTCCTTTATAATTTATGATTTCTTTATCTGCCCGCAAACTGGGGCTTTTCTTTTTTCAAAAAAGCCTCCATCCCTGTTTTCTGGTCGTCAGTTGAAAAGCATAAGCCAAACAAATCTGCCTCAATTCCCATGGCCGTCTCGATATCAGTTTGCATCCCCTGATTAATGGCGGCTTTGGAGAATTGCACCGCCAGGGGCGCATTGGCCATGATTTTGCGGGCCAGCTTCTTGGCCTCATCTAATAAGGTTTCGGCAGGATAGATATGATTAACCAGTCCTATCCGGTAGGCCTCTTCAGCGGAAATTACCTCACCAGTGAAAATCAGTTCTTTGGCCCGTCCTTCCCCTACCAAGCGGGGCAGTCGCTGGGTTCCGCCAAAGCCTGGCGTGATGCCCAGTCCTACCTCGGGCTGACCAAAGCGGGCTTTCTCCGATGCCAGGCGCATATCAGCCGCCATAGCCAGTTCACAGCCCCCGCCCAGAGCGAAACCGTTTACTGCTGCAATTACCGGCTTGGCCATGACCTCTATCTTGCGGAAAACATTTTGGCCTAGCTGGCCAAAGCTTCTGCCCTTTACAGCATTGAAAGGCTGCATTTGTTTAATATCGGCGCCGGCCACAAAAGACCGGTCTCCTGCTCCGGAAATAATTAAAACTTGGATTTCGTCATCATTACCGATATCATCAACAGCGGTACCTAATTCCTGGAGCAGTTCTTCATTCAAGGCATTCATGGCTTCCGGACGGTTGATGTACAAGATGCCCAATCCATCCTCTTTTTCCAGCAAAAGATACTTATAGGACATATATTCCCCCCCTTTTTATATTGATTAAATTATATTGAAACTCCAATTTTATTTCTAGAAACTGTAACCAAATTCTCCAGGTATCATAATCTAGATATTGGGTATGATAATCGATGAACAGCTAATCCGGGATCCTTGTCCCGGTAGCTTTCATATAAAGATGGGGAGAGCTTGCTCTCCCTATCTATTTTCTCTCTTTATTTGTGGTTAGTTCATAACCAGGCCGGGAATAGTTGAGCCGCACTGCCGGCAGACTCCATTATCCAAGCCAATTATGGTGGTTTGGTAATAATAACGCTCTACCAGCAGCTGCCCGCACTCCGGGCAGTAGGTTGGGTTGCTTTCCGGGCTGATATTGCCCAGATAGACAAACTTAAGATGCTTCTGGGCCTGCCTCTGAGCAGCTCGCATGGTCTGTTCCGGGGTAGGTGGCTTTTTAAACTGGTAAGCTGGATGATAGCGGGATAAATGCAGCGGTATCATAGGGTTAATGGAAGCCAGCCAAGCAGCCAGGGAGTCAATTTCCTCCCAGGAATCATTTTCGCCGGGAATTATTAAAGTGGTTACCTCCACATGGGTACGCGAAGCAGCTTGCTCAACCCGCTCTTTAACTGCCGCTAAACTAGCCTTGCACAACCGGCGGTAAAAATCATCCTTAAATGCCTTCACATCTATGTTCATAGCCCCTACATATGGCAGCAGTTCTTCCAGGGGTTTCTCTTCGATGTGCCCATTGGTTACCAGCACCACCTGCTGACCATGCTCCTGTAACAGCCGGGCACAATCCCGCACGTATTCAAACCATATGGTAGGTTCATTATAGGTAAAAGCTACTCCAATGGAACCCTGCTGTTGACAGCGCTGGGCCAGCAGCAGCAATTCTTCTGGAGGCACATACTGGGTTGCCGGATCCTGATGGGCTATGGCATAGTTCTGGCAAAAGGGACAAGCCAGGTT
The DNA here is from genome assembly GCA_029550685.1 of Bacillota bacterium. GTDB lineage: Bacteria > Bacillota > Syntrophomonadia > Syntrophomonadales > Syntrophomonadaceae > DTU018. The sequence goes on along the minus strand of JAKPGY010000047.1, from coordinate 5,737 downwards.
GCAGCCAAAGGTTCCCACCGACAGTATCAGGCTCCCCGGGTAGAAATGATAAAGGGGTTTCTTCTCTATAGGATCAAGGGCCAGAGAACTGACCTGTCCATAGTTGAGAGAGTACAGTGAACCCTGTTCATTAACCCGCACCCGGCAAATGCCTTTTTGCTCCGGCTTGAGCAGGCATTGATGAGGACATAAGCGGCACCTGACCTTCTGGTCATCTTCCGCTTGGTAATACAGAGCTTCCTTCCGGGCCAATCTATTTCCTTCCTTCCAGTACAAGTTCTAAACGTCCCCTGATCATATGCAATGGCTGAACAACCAGGGCTCGGCAACAGTTTTAGCCTGTAAGCAGGGGTATTAGACGGGAGTGACGTACGACGAGCCCTTGCAACTCACGGCGTTACTGAGGGCTGCTAAACGGAGCGATAAACAGGAGGTTTCGAGCCGCGAGTACTGAGTCTATGGATGCCGAATTACGAGCGGTCCCCTTCGCACCGAAGTAAGCCGATGTGTTGCGGGCGAGGGGGCCCGGAGCAAGCCGGCTAATACCCATCTGTTCCGGATATCACTCCCGCTTAAGCTGGGCAGCTATGTTTCATTCATCTTGGCCTGTTCTACAGGTGACAATTGCGCCAACCGCATCCTGTCATCAGGCGGTATCAGGTGTAGCGGATGACTTCAAAGCGCTCTATGGAATAATCTTCATCGGGTCTGATGCCCGCTTTTTGGCAGGCAATACGGAGCTGCTCCTCTACCGTATCGACTCCTTCCAAATCGGGAAGCAGCAAACCCCGGCGGCTTCCTTTGGTTACAATCACTCCATAGCGTTTGGGATCCAGCTGATCCCGGGTGGCGGGTTCAGGCTTGCCTAGTATATCCACCGAATAAACCAAATCATCCAGTTCATGTTCTTCCACCGGCAAAAAGCGAGGATCCCGGGTGGCGGCACTGATGGCATTACCGGCAATTTCCTCGGCTAAATTGCCATAGGCAGGATTTATGGTGCCAATACAGCCCCGCAGCTGGCCGTGCTTTTTCAAGGATACAAAAGTACCGGCCATTTCATGACGCAGGTATTCCATTTCCTCGGGAAGCTTGGGCTGGGGCTGGTTAGTAATATAACTCTCAATTATCATCCGGGCCCACTTTACCGGCGGGCTTTCCTGCCGGCGCAGCTTGTCCTGCTTTCGACGCTGCCCATCCTGGAGCTGCAACAGCAGTGATGCCCGGGCAGATCCCGGCTTAAACCCGGCGGTTAAATAACCTACTCCAAAGGGTCCTTCGTAGCTGAAAACCTGGGGCTGAAAATCAATTCCATCCAGGGCTCCCAGCATTATTATTATGGAGCGATAGCCACATTCACCCGCATTACTGCATAAAGTATCGGGCAGGTTTATAATACCCTCCACATCTCCGGCTCCAAGCAAATCCCGGATGGTCTGGTCAAAGACCGGCCCATCAGGATGGTATTGGTACGGCCCATCATCTTTTAGACGGTGGGACATATCGCCGGAGGCCAGAATGGCTATCCTACGGCCTGTTTTTTCGGCCGCCTTTTGCAATATATGGCCGAACTGGTACAGCTGGATGTTAGGAAGAAAAGCTATGCTGATGGCAATAATACGCACATCGGTTAATCCAGCTGCCTGCAAGTAATACAGGGGCACCAGGATACCATGGTCTAAATCGGGATTAAGCCGGTACCTTTGCGCAATGTCCTGGTCCAGAATAACAAAAGGCAGGTTATCATCTGCTGATTGTGCAGCGATTTCCTTTAACAATTCCAGATCATTGCTCAACTGCCATTTCTGTTTAGCCCCAAAATTGGTCAGATCTCCCCTCAGTACAGGTTGTCCCAAACTGGACAGAGCATCAGCGAATACATTTCCATGGGGGGTCAAAAATATGATCGTTTCCGGTTCACTAGCCGCTAATTCCCGGGCTAAACTCTGTAATCCATCCACGGTCGACTGTACCTCTCTGATGCGCGATCCGCCTATTTCCGGGATAATCAAGGGCGGATGAGGGCTTAAGGCCGCGTAAGTGATCATGGGAATTCCTCCTTTAGGGCCTATTATTAGGGATAGACTATGGCAAATTCTCCGCTTTGGCTTTGGGATTTGGCTATTCCGGCGTAGATAGCATAAGCTACCTTGGCCTGATAATCCGGATCCATTAACAATTTGCCTTCTTCAGGGTTAGAAATGAAGCCAACCTCTACGATCACCGCCGGCATTTCTGTTTTCTGGGTAATATAATAACTGCCGGGCAGTGCTTTCCGTTTAGTATTCCCCAATATTCTGGTTAATTCCTCCTGTATAGCCACCGCTACCCGCTTGCCCTCTTCACTGTTTCGATCGTAAAACACCTGTGCACCCCGCCAGCGTGGACTGGGATCAGCATTGGCATGAATGCTCACGTAAAGCTTGGCTTTGGCCTGGTTAGCTTTTTCAGCCCGGCGAGTCAGATCCTGGCGCTTGCGTTCCCTAAGACTTCCCGAGAAATTTTCATCAGATAGGTCCCGGTCATCTTCCCGCACCATTACTACCAATGATCCGGCTTCACTTAAATGTTTTTGCAGCAGCTTACTTATAGCCAGAGTGATTTTGTCTTCAGTAATATTATCTCGCTTAGCACCCGGATCAAAACCGCCATGACCTGCATCTACCGCTATTACTTTGTTAGCCAGGCTGTAAGACATCACCATTTCCTGATCGGGTTGGCTGGCTACTACTCCCAGGCACAGTATCATGAATAAACCCAGGGCAGCACAAATGTTTACCAATCTTCGGGGAATAAATAGAGCTCGGTCCAGTAATCCTCTCTTTTGGCCTGGCAAAAGACTCCGAGCCAACCTTAACCCTGGCTTACAGGCTGACTTTGTCAACAGGCGATGGTCCTTAAGGGTCATTACCTTCCCCTCCTTATATGCTCCGACAAAAAGCTACTTCTTATATATGCACTTTCACCGGCATTTATAAGAAAAGAATACAAGGAAGGGGACCGTCTCGGCAGGAGGGTTAGCCGGCTCGTTCCAAGACTCCTCGCCTGCAACCCACCGGCACTTCGGTGCGAAGCGGATCGCTTCAATAAAACGGGGGCAATGTGACATGGTACCCTGGGAAAAATGACAGTAGGTTGCCATGAGCATCTTGGCGGAGGGGTCCAATATAGTCGATGAAGATGGGCGAACAAAGGAAGGTGAGAGACAGGATCCCGAGAGGGCTACAAAACGGGACGTTTTGTTTAGCCCGGTAGCCTCTGAGTCGCACATCGAGCCGTTACGATATCGTGACGACGAAACAGGTGCGGTGGTGAACCTAATGGATACAATGCAATGCTGTGAATATAGCCTTTGCCTGATTATTACCGAGACGATGTGGGCATCACCCCCTGCATAGACAGGCAGAAAAGCAAAAACCTCCTCGAATATATCGAGGAGGTTTGACTTGCGCTTTTAGCGTTTGGAGTACTGCGGAGCCTTGCGGGCTGCGTGCAGACCATACTTTTTGCGTTCCTTCATGCGCGGATCCCGGGTCAAGAACCCTGCCCGGCGTAAAGACGGCCGCAGATCGGGATTAGCCTTGACCAGCGCCCGGGCAATACCCAACCGAACCGCACCGGCTTGGCCGCTGATGCCACCGCCGTGTACACGGCACAACACATTAAAACGGCCTCCCATGCCAGTGAGCTCAAGGGGCTGCTGAACGATCAGCCGGCTGGTTTTGTTCGGGAAATATTCTTCAAAGCTGCGATCGTTGATAATGATGGTACCATCTCCTGGCACCAAACGTACTCGGGCGACAGCTTCTTTTCTTCTTCCGGTTCCCCAGTATTGTACCTTTGCCATTGCTATCCTCCTTACCCTCTAAGCTCTCTTACTATCGGTTTCTGGGCTTGGTGCGGGTGTTCGCTGCCCCTATATACCTTGAGCTTGCGCAACATTTTGGCACCCAAGCGATTATGGGGAAGCATTCCCTTAACTGCAACCTCTATAGCCCGTTCCGGACGTTTCTGCAGTAAGGTCTTGTAATCTACCTCTTTCAAGCCACCCGGATAGCCGGTATGATGGCGTAGTTTTTTCTGTTCCAATTTTTTGCCGGTAAGCTGAATCTTTTCGGCATTAATAACAATAACAAAATCGCCAGTATCCACATGCGGAGTATAGGTAGGTTTATGTTTGCCGCGCAGGATAGCTGCTACCTCTGAGCAAAGTCTTCCCAGAGTCTGTCCTTCGGCATCAATAACAAACCACTGGCGCTCAACTTCTGCTGGCTTAGCCATAAAGGTTTTCACACGATTCCCTCCATTATCAAGTTGTGCGCTGTATGCTCATCGTGCATTTGCCAACGGGGCGGGAGACAAACACACGTTTAGAGACTTACCTTTTAATATTAGCCAAAAATATCACGGCTTGTCAATAAATATGCCGATTATTTGCCTAAAGGCTGCTCCTTAAGAATAATGTACCTCCATCAGGTATAGTCCCTGGGGCGGAGCGGTAGGTCCGGCTAGGGACCGGTCCCGGGCAGCCAAAATCCGGTCAATATCTCCAGGGGCCAGGTTGCCTCGTCCCACTTCCAGCAAGGTTCCCATAATAATGCGTACCATGTTATATAAAAAGCCATTGGCAGTGATATCTAAATACAAAAAGGGTTCAGCTTCTTCCAGACGGCAGGATAATACCTTTCTTTCAAAATTTTTTACCGATGAACCGCTGGCACAAAAGGAGCGGAAATCATGACTGCCTTCCAGACACCGGGCAGCTTCACGCATAGCCTCCAGGTTCAATTTATCAGTACACAGGAAGGCATAGTTGCGCCACAAGGTCTGCCCCCGGTTCTTGCGATATATTTTATAGCGATAGGATTTGCTGACTGCATCAAAGCGAGGGTGAAAGCTGGCTGCCACCTCGGTGCTATGCAGCACTTTGATATCATCGGGCAGGAAACTGTTTAAGGCATACTGCCACCGGTCCGGTGGAATGGTAGCCTCAGTGTCAAAAGCTACTACCTGCCCCAAAGCATGTACTCCTGTATCGGTCCGCCCGGCAAATAGAATAGAAGTCTTCTCTCCGGTCAATCGTTCAATACACTGCTGCATTTCCGCCTGAATGGTGTGTCCATTGGCCTGAATCTGCGACCCGTGATAATTAGTGCCATCATATTCTATTATCATCTTTATACGCCGCATTATCCCACCTCTTAAAGATATGGTAGACAACAGGTTTGTCCTTAGCACCTGATGAACAGGCCACGATAAATGAAAACTTAATCCTGTCATCGCCCCCTTCGGGGACTACTGATGTTCGCTGACGCTCACAATTATTGTTGCGAGGCCGCGAAGCGACGCGGCGATCTGTTAACTCGAACCGTAAATCAACATAGAGATTGCCACGCCCCCTTCAGGGGCTCGCAATGACACATTAGGAAGCCATTTTCACAGCAATTATCACCTGCAACACAGGCCACGATAAACGAAAACTTCAACCTGTCATCGCCCCCTTCGGGGACTACTGATGTTCGCTGACGCTCACAATTATTGTTGCGAGGCCGCGAAGCGACGCGGCGATCTGTTAACTCTAACCGTTAGTTGACTAGAATCGAGTAGGGTGCAGCTGCAGTAGCTTGCTGCAGCAACATCCCTCTCACAGAACCGTACGTACGGGCCTCGTATACGGCTCCTGGCAAACCTTATCTTTCGTAATAGAATGACAAAGTACCGGTCTTGTACGTTCCTA
>JAKPGY010000034.1 GCA_029550685.1 Bacillota bacterium | reverse complement strand
CTGCCAAATAGCTGGTTTAATGAGATTGGACTCATAGACATAGGAACGTACAAGACCGGTACTTTGTCATTCTATTACGAAAGATAAGGTTTGCCAGGAGCCGTATACGAGGCCCGTACGTACGGTTCTGTGAGAGGGATGCAGCTGCAGCCAGCTACTGCAGCTGCACCCTACTCGATTCTTTTATTAGCAACTTTATTGACAGCCTGTAGCGAGCCCCATCAGGGGCTCGCAATGACAGTATAGTCGTCTTTTTAGCACGGCGAGGGCTGTTTTTATTGTAAGGACAAGCTGCCCAGATATTTAAGGTCCTTCATCTGGTGAGCCTGAATCATATTATCTGACAGAGTGTACAGGACGTCACCGATATATAGAATACGACGAATACTCTTGTCGGTTCCGCCCCAGTAGTCACCGGCTTTCAGATAATCATCGCCGGTGAGGTGAGTGATGCGTCCCTTCAAGGTAAAACCCTGATTATTGACCTCGTATATATACGCCCCCTGGAAAGCAAAGCTCCCATAAACAGGCATAGTATCCGCATCGTCAACAGCTTCCATTACTGTCACAGGAAAAGCCAGCAGGCCCTTCTCCCGGGAAAATAATAAAGCCCGGTGGTTGCTGAGCAGTTCAGAATCAGTACCGCGGTCGCCGATTATTTCCCGGTCCTTCTCCACTGGTGCCGCCACATTGCTCACATCGAACATGGCCATTTTCATTCCTTGGTAGTAAGCCTGGGTACCATAGAACTCTTTCACTTCAATAGTATCTTTGCCAAAGCCCATGATGTTGTTATCGTCGTAAGGATGAAGGTAGTTGCTGTAACCAGGTATTTTAAGCTTCCCTAAAACTTTGGGTGACTTAGGGTCGCTGACATCAATAACAAAGAAAGGATCTACTGTTCTAAAGGTAACCATGTAGGCTCTGGGACCCATAAAACGGGTAGAGTAAATCAGTTCACCAGGAGCGATATTCTCTACTTTCCCCAGTAAATTGAGCTCTTGGTCCAAGGTATATAGGTTGTTGCTGGATACGGGCTGATTTCTCCACCATTCCTGACCGGAAGTGGTAGCTATACGCAAAACTCCCTGGTATTCATCCATGGAAAACTGGTTAAGGGTATGACCAGGAACCTCACCCCGGGCAGCATAAGAAAAGCTGCCGTTATTAAGCCGGAAATAAAAGATTTGGGTTTTGTCTTCATTGTGTACAGGGAGATTCTGGTCATAGGGTATCGATAGGGTAATTTGATACGGGGTTGCTATATATAGTCCAGTTGCTGAAGCGTAAACATTGTCGGCACTGCCCAGTATGGTCTCCAGTTGAGCCTCCTGCTGGGGCTGATCCAGACGTAGTCCAGCCATAAGGATGTAGGATGAGTAAATGCTGTCAGGAAAGTAGGCAATTTTATCGAAAGGAACGGCATCAAACTGGCCTCCTTTAGCAGAATCACGATAACGGGGCAGCGGATTATCTTCTCTTAAAATATTGTAGGTCGGCTGGTTGCTTATTACATAAAGAGCTGCATTAATACGGCGAGAAGTCAGATAACTGCCTTCCAGTTCTAACTCCCGGACTTTTACCGGATTGGTGCGGTTGGTTATATCATAAATAACTACCTGGGTGGTTGGATAATACTTGTAAATAGGTGGCACGATAGGAACTTTTTCCTGCAGAGGATAATGAATGGGCATTGAGTTATTAGCATTGCCGATTACCACCAACTGATTGTCAGCCACATACATTTCACAAGGTATAAAACGGCGCTGGTCAAAGCTGATGCGGGCAGCTACCTTCATATCTGAAGCAGGTAAGGCCTGTATAATGAGAACTTCACCGGTATCTGGCTTAACTTGATAGATATAGTTCCCGTCAGTTTTAACCAAATCAGCCTCGTCAACTCCTTCTACCTGTACATTAGTAGAAGAATGATCGGATTTACCCATTGCCATTTCCGGTGCAGCCGCTCCAACATCCATAGCTGCTGATACTCTGCCTTGAATGGAGTTGAACATAATCGGATAATCGTAGCTGCGAGCAGCAAGCAGTTCTTTTAAATGCTGCATCGATCTAATTCTGGGCAGAGGCTCCACCTTTAAGGTATCCTGTTCACGATTAGCGGCAGCATTATTTGGCCAAAAACACAATCCGGCCAGAAGAATTCCAGCTAGTAAAAAGATGGCTGGTTTGCTATGCCAGAATCTGTTCATCTTTTTTCCCCCTATTTACTGTCTTTATTGGCATTACGCTCTGCCAGGCAATTCTCTTGCAGTAAATAAATGGTAAGAAATGCGGCCTTGTGAGAGGTAGGTGTAAAACAGCATTCGAATGCTGCCCCGGTAGCCAATATGGTAAAATAAACCTGGGGAGATGACGGGGGATGATAAATGCTCAGGAATTAGTACTGGTGCTGATGGTGCTGTTGCTGTTAGTAGTTTTAATGGTGGCTATATGGAACACACAGCGCGGCTATACCAGCCGGGCTGTGGGTGCAGAGCTGGATCAAATGGATGAAGCTGTCTTTGAACGTTATCTGGCTCTGTTGTTCACCCGTATGGGATATCAGGTAAGACGAATTAATTACGCTGACAATGTCAGCACCCTGGTAGCTACTGGCCATGGATTGAGCTATGTCATACAGGCCCAGCGCAATCGCCATAAAGTAGGTATAAAGGCTATTAAGGATGTCATCGCTACTCGCAAGCATTTGAAATGTGAAAGAGCCATTGTGGTTACCAACCATTTTTTCAGTAATCAAGCGCGGCAGATGGCTAAAGCAAACCAGGTAATCACCCTGGATCGCCATGATCTTATAAAAGAGTTGGCCCGTATAAAAAGCAGCAGTGCTTTCGTCAACAATGGTGACAGTTTAGAATAATGGTAAAAAAAAAGAGGCCTTCAGCCCCTGATTTTAGTTTTTTATGGTGCGGATGAAGGGACTCGAACCCCCACGGCTGTTAACCGCCAGATCCTAAGTCTGGTGCGTCTGCCAGTTCCGCCACATCCGCACGATACAAAAGTTATTATACTCGCTTCCTGCCTGCTTTTCAACCTGGTAAACAAACCAGCATCCAGACAGTCAGACCAGATCTGTTCCTGGTTTTATTTAGAAAGTTACATACCCTGGTATGAATAAAGCCTGTTGAGGAGATGTGCAGATTTTACGGACGGCATTGAACTGGTAGGATATTGTTCAGCAAATTAAAAAGAGCCTTCAACCAAGTATAAGTTATTGGCTCTTATGGTGGGCATTTTTATATTGATTGTTTTTTGTTATCTCGTTTCTGACGATACATTCTGGTATCTGCTAAATTCACCAAGCCCTCTGCGGTGTCTGCTTCATCAGGATATAGAGCCGCTCCTATGGAAACATGATCAAAATACCCTAAATTAACGATAGAGGTTGAAAGCCTCTCTACTATGGAACGACACATCTTATAACCGATACCCGGTAATATTATGGCAAATTCATCTCCGCCATAGCGGGCTACCGTATCACTATCCCGCACGTTACTTTTTATGGTATCTGCTATTTCTTTGAGTACCCGGTCACCTTCCAAATGGCCATGTTCATCATTGAGCCGTTTAAACTCATCCAGGTCAATCATGATAAGGCTGAAAGTCTTAATCGCATTACCGGGCTGCATCATAGAGCGGAGCTGATCCCAAAAATACTGGTGGGAATACAGACCGGTTAAACCGTCATGAATAGCATAAGTGGACCAAACACGTACATCGTTGAATACTAAAATATTGATGAACACTGCACCCAGCAGCAAACATGCGGTAAAGTGAGCAACTAGTTGCCAGTACATGACGGTAGTCAGCCCGATAAGTATAAGATTACTGATGGTTACCAGTACAACCATCACCAGCTGTTTAGACATGGGGGATACTGCGTGAACCAGCAGAGGAAGAAATAATGTTAATATATATGGAGAATGCAATCCTCCCGAATAAAAGCAAGCTGTAAAAATGAGGATTTCGTCTATCAGGAATTCTATATAACGATGGCTGGCCAGCCAAACATATATTCGTTTATTAAAATAAATGAAAGCAGATAATAGCAGAGATAGGATCAGCACGATTAAGACTTCTCTGTTTAGATCGCGATCCAAAACAAAATAACAGAGAAGAATCACGCTGACTACCAGAAATCTTAACAACGCCAGAGTGCGCTGCTGAGATATCTTACGCTCGCGGCTGATACCATAACCGAGGTGGGCTTGTTGGTAGTGCCTGTAATTCAGCATGCTATATATTTCCAATCTACTTTATTCCATTAATTATTTTATACCGGTTGATTAACAGGTGACAATCATAATTTGTCTTTTAGTCCTGTCAAAAATAGGACTATTTTGTTGGCTTAGGACCTACTGTATCTTGGTCAATATTATGCCCTACCGGGTTAATAAGAACCGCTCTTTTAATGGTGCCTTGAGTAAACTTTTCATTCAAGCGGTATATTATGGAATCGATATCCTGGCCGGGATCGCTAAAAAGGCTGGGTTGTTCATACCTCCCGTCCTGGAGGCGACTGGCAGTTAACCCAACCAGGCGCAGGGGTTTACCTTCCAGGCCGGAATGCTGGTAAAGCATCCAAGCGGTATCAAATATAGATCGTTGGTCATCAATAGCGGTAGGACTGGTTATACTGCGGCTAAAGGTCTGAAAATCCGGTGTGCGCAGTTTGACGGTTACAGTCTGACATTTGCGCTGGGCTATGCGAAGCCGGTGGGCTACTTTCTCCGCCAGTTCCAGGAGTACTTGTTCAATGACCTGTTGGTCACTGATATCCTGGGGGAAGGTTAATTCATTACCTATGGATTTAACTTCTTCATAAGGAGTTACTGGCCGGTTATCTACCCCCCTAGCCAAATCCAGGACGAAATCGGTGTTGCTGCCCAGCAAAGTTTTTAGAAGCTGTCGGGGGGCTTCCAACAAATCTTGCACAGTGTAAATACCACTTCTATTTAAGTGCCGGGTACTCACTGCACCAATTCCCCACAAATGGTCCACCGGCAAAGTAGGCAGCAGGTTTGTTACCATATCCTCAGTAAACTCCATTATGCCATCGGGTTTACAGAGGTTGGTGGCTAATTTGGCCAAAAACTTATTAGCACCAATACCCACTGAAATGTTAAGACCCAACTCGGTTTTTACCCGGTGCCGTATCTGGATGCCGATTTCCATAGAGCTGCCAAAAATGGCATGACTGGCAGAGACATCTAGAAAAGCCTCATCTATAGACAGAGCCTCTATTATTGGAGTATATTCTGCCAGGATAGCAAACACCTGCTGGGAGGCTTCCCGGTATCGTTTCATGTCAGGGGGCAGAAAAATTGCCTGGGGACAAAGCCGGTAAGCCTGACTAGAAGGCATGGCTGATCTGACCCCAAATACCCTGGCTTCATAGGAACAGGTGGATACTACACCGCGGCTGTTGGGTGGAGCGCCTATTATAACTGGCTTGCCTTTCAATTCTGGCTGGTCTCGCTGTTCCACCGAAGCAAAAAAGGCATCCAGATCACAGTGCAGGATGTCCATGATTCCATCTCCGAACATGTGTTTGTATATATTATATTAAAACCTGCTTGTCTAGAAAAGTGAACCACCCATTTTACCTAACCATTAGTTGGCAGGAATACGGGGTGTATTTAGCAAGCGGTAATCATGGGATAAAATAAGCCGGCCTGGCATCTGCTTCACATTGTAGAGCTGGGTATGGGCACCGGTAATAGTATGGTTGACCAGAAAAGCATCCAACTGGCTGCGGACCCCAGCAGGCCAGAATTTATCCTGCCCTGGACCCTGACGGTATTTCTCCCAGTACTGCTGGGGAATTTGTTTCCACATATAGTCATAATTGAAGGGAGCGTCTCCACCCAATATATACGATCCATCTGAAGTGGTTACTTCAACTACCTGGTGTCCGCCGGTGTGGTTTCCGGTCAGGTATACGCGAAGACCTGGCCGGATCACTGCACTGCCATTAACCAGGATAAAGCGGTTCAGAAATGGTAACCAGTGAGCAGGACAAAATGAGCACTCTTCTGCCCAGGGCAATTGCTGTAAATATAGAAGCTCTCGGGATTGTATCACAAAACGAGCCCGGGAAAATAAATTCATACCTCCCGTATGGTCCCAGTGCAAATGGGTCTGGATGATTAAATCAATATCATCAGGTGAAAAACCATGCCTGGCAAGAGCCGTTTCTAATTCGTATTCCGGTCTGCGCTCCGCACTGGATCTTATGCCGGGAATCCAGTTGTGGTCAAATCCGGTGTCTACCAGTATGGGTTTGTCATCAGACCCTATCAGCAGAAAACAGAAGCTGGGTATTTTTTCTATGTCGGAGAAAATCTGCTGGTCGCCAAAACGCACAGTAAAAGCGCCATTATATAATGGATAAATGGTATAGGTCATATCTTATCTTCACCCTCGACCACAACTAATACTTCCTTCAAAAGCATAGCATGTTTTCCGCTGATTTTGGGTTCCAACTATTTTATTCTGCGAGGATTAGTCTTAACCGCTCTGTACAGATTCTGGTCGTTGGAAGCTGATCCACCGGAGCAAAAAAGCATTCAATTTGCGGTGCAGGATATACGTGATCGTCTCCCAACGCCTATCCTGGTTTCTTTCTTTCTCTGGTTACGCACTTTCAGGGCAAGAATACCTGCCATAGAGGCAACAAAGAAATCATTACCAGTAAAAGGCAATTCACATATACTACAGTAGAAAGGAGTGATGCCTCTATGTTAAAAGAGCCAAACTGCTATAATAAATGCCTAGTGACTGGGCCGTTCTGTAATCCTATATACAATAATAATGACAATTATGTAAATGTATCCTCCAAAGATAGCGAAAAGTGTTTACCAGCCAGCTGTTTCTGTGAAACCGGAGAGCTTATTAGGAATGGAGGATTTGAATTACCCGGCGTGGAACCAGGTCGGGTATTGGCCGATTGGGAAAGTCTGGCTGCTCCTGAATCCAGGGTGGTCAGGACTACCACTGATGTTTACCGGGGCAACAGCGCAGCCAGCATTCAGACCAACGTTTTACCCCAACCGATACTCAGGACCGTACGGCTTCGCCAAAGTGTCACTGTGACACCCGGATGTTTGTATAAGCTCAAATTTGCCGAAAGGCTAGTGGCTTTAGGTAATCTTGGCACTGACCTGCCAGCCCTTATAGCGAGGATTTATTATGTATATCAGGGCTTTCAATACGACCTTTTAAATGCAGCAATTCAAAAAACCCAAATAGATAAAAAATACCACCTTCACAGCGAGAAAGCAGGATTGCCCGTGCCCTGTAATGTGTCAGCAATCTTTGTGCAGTTTGAGTTCTTTTTACCTAGCACGGGAGGCGATATATGGAATCTGGATGCGGTATCCCTGCAGTCTGTAAAAAATACTTCCGTCTGTTGCTGAAAGGCATCAAAATTAGTTGCTCAGTGCAAGGTTTAATCCATGAGTCGGGCTTATAATTGCCACCCCGTTAAGGTAATAGAGTAATTTCCAACGGAAAGGCCAGTGACATCTATATTTGTTGCTGGCCTTTACCTAATTTTTTCTCTTTAGCTCCCTGCCAATTACCTGATGGCTTGCGCAATTTTCTGCTCTCGCTGCTTGGTTCGAAAAGGGTAGTACTTAGACGTTCTTTACAGACTTTGGTCATCGGAACTGATATCAATAACCTCAAAATGAGAGTTATCCAGCTGATCTTTCATAATGGCGCTATTGCAGATAATGTCATATAGGTAAGCGACTGGCTTGTCATCAGATTTTTCACGGTGCATGGGATCTACCTCCTTTTGGTATTAGTCTGTCACATATAGGGTAAATTGTTGCAATCATAAAAGAAGAATTGCCAGGCAAAATCTTATTATTTTGTTATAATTAAGAACGAATATATATTAGATAAGAGGAGAAGGACGTGCACAACTTTTGGCTAGTTACCCCAATTATACTAGTTTTGGGGGTAACCCTTTATTTTATCTGGGCTTTAAAAATACGGGAAAAGCAGTACAAGACCAAAAAAGAAATTATGAAGAGCGGGGATCAGGGAGAATATAAAGTGCAGGCTGTTTTAAGAGTACTGCAAAAACCCAATTCCCATTACCGGGTCTATCATAATATTAAACTGGGACCGGATCCCGAACATACCAACGAATATGACACAGTAATCGTGGGACCCAATGGCATTTTTCACATTGAAACCAAAAATTATGGCGGAGAACGCGGAGGCATCATAGATATAGACAGCCAGCAAAACTGGATACTCCATAAAAAAAGCGGTTACTCTAAAATAATTACCAATCCCACTGGACAAGTAGACTCCCACGAATACCGCTTAAGAGGCTTCCTCAACAAGGTAGTGGGTATTCGCAACATCCCGACCCAGGGCATTATTGTCCTGTCCTGTGATCATATCAAGGTAAGAGTTAATAAGAATCGGGACAGCTCAATCCCCATCTTAAACCGGCATGAACTGGTACCTTATATTCGCAGCTATGGGGAGGGGAAAATCTCTCTCTATCCGCGTACTATCAAAAAGATCTGCCAGAGCATCGAAGATATGAACCCTTCGGCTCAAGCCCGCTAAAAGGTTTCCCCAGATTTTAATCAGCAGATAAGCTTAAGACGGCAGGAGTAAGGTTAATTCCTGCCGTCGCAGTTATTCATTGCAAGAGTTAGTTTTGAGCAGAGTGAGAAAATGGTTAAGTATGCGGGCCGTTAATCCCCATATAACCCAATCCTTCCAGATATAAAAGAATTGCGGAAGGGTGCCCTTACGAAATGGGTAATTTTTTCCGTGAGGTATCAGCTCAAAGGGAAAATCTTCGGAATAGTCCACTGTAACCCACAAAACCTTATGTAACGGGTCGTAATTGATTAAATAATCCAGGGGTACATAAAAAATTTCCGCTACCTCTTCCGGATTAGGATTTATTAATTCCGGGTTGATAATTTTCACCAGAAAAGGATAAACAATAGCATTAAAAGGACTAACCATAATATCTAAGGGAGCAATTACCTCAATATGCTCTGGTCTCAATCCCAATTCTTCACAGGTTTCCCTTATGGCAGCCTCCTGGGGACCGCCATCGGTTGATTCTATTCTGCCTCCCGGAAAAGAAACTTCACCGGGTTGAAGTACGTTATTGGCTCTTTTTTGAAAGAGGACGTATATTTGGCCGTCTTTTTCCACCAGAGGAAGAGTCACGGCTGATTCAAAATAGTTTTCATGTCCTAGTATGTGGGCTCTACGTCCCTTTAAGCCCTGGATTGCATTTTGATACACTGTGTTCAACCTCCCCTTGGCCTCAGATATTATCACCATAGCACTTTTTAACTCCCGGGGAAACCTTCAAGATAGAACTTTCCCGCTGCGCCAGGGTATAACTGCCCCTGGCTGCTTCCGACTTTGCCAGTGGTTTTGGCAATCAAAATGCCAAAGCGGAAAAGGCGTTTATTGGTTACGGTGGTGCTTTCTGGAGAAAAAGTATATCATGAAGTTAAAATCTCAAAGCTAATGGGGAAAAGGCATAATAAACCGGGCCCTAATGCCCGGTTTATAGCGACAAATTATAATTCTCTCTGAGTGAACAGTTATTGCAGCACCACTATCTGGATTTTGGAGTAAAAGTGGCACAGTCAGTGTCCTCGGTGTTGCTAGCGTGAGGCGGCTGAATTTCGATCTGTGAAGCCATGCAGTGATCACCTTTACCATAGTAATGACAGCTGCTAACCACACATTTGACACCTTCCAGACAATCACTTTGCCGGGATACTCTTCCTTGCACAAGTCTACCTCCTTTGTAGGAAATCTTTTTTTAGTATGAAAACTTTATCTGCGGGTTATTCTGTAATAATACGTAAAAAGGGTTAAACTTTTGAATATTACTAATATATATTTTTTATCACTGAAATAGAAATCCTGTTAAAATGTTGAATATAATCTTTTTATAGTAATCACATGACAAGAAAATTAATTAAGATATAAGAAAGGAGAATTGTCATTGAGTGACATTACTAAGTGGCAGTACCAACAGAAACTAATTACTCCTGATGAGGCCGCTAAGTTGGTGAAATCTGGTAATCGTATCTGGTACAGTGAGTTTGCCATGTTTCCGGAGGCTTTGGATGAAGCTCTGTCTAAAAGAGTAGACGAATTACGTGATGTGCGTATCCGTAGCGTAAGCTATACCAGAGTCCCCAAAGTGGTGCAGGCTGATCCTTCCCGGCAACACTTCTTGCTGGAAGATTGGCATATGAGCAAGGTTGGCCGGGCGCTCCATGATCAGGACCTATGCAATTATATTCCTATTACTTATCATCAGGGGCCGCGTATTATTAAGAAATACGAGAATGTTGATATTGCTTTTGTACAGGTTGCACCACCGGACGCACGTGGGTTCTTTAATCTGGGGCCTACCAACTCAGTTACCCAGGCTTATTTAAGCAAAGCTAAAACTATCGTGGTTGAGGTTAATGATAAAGTGCCCCATTGTTTGGGAGGCAACGGGGAATCAATTCACATCAGCCAGGTTGACTATGTAGTGGAAGGTTATAACAATCCTTTATTCCAGCTCCCGGAAGTGAAGCCCACTGAAACTGATTACAAAATAGCCGACTTCATCATGCCGGAAATTGAAGATGGTTGTACCCTTCAGCTGGGAATTGGCGGACTGCCCAATGTTATTGGGGCCAAGATTGCCGACAGTGACCTGATAGATTTAGGTATCCACACAGAGATGCTGGTGGATTCATGTGTGGACATGTATAATGCCGGTCGTATCACCGGAGCCCGCAAAAATATTGATACTTACAAAATGACTTATACTTTTGCCATGGGTACTGATAAACTGTACAAATTCCTGGATCACAATCCCATTTGTGCGTCCTATGGAGTAAATTACACCAACGACCCCCGCATCATTGCTCTAAATGATAAGGTAATAGCCATAAACAGCGCTGTTGAAGTAGACCTGTTTACCCAGGTTTGCTCGGAAACAGCCGGCACTCGCCATATTTCCGGAACCGGTGGTCAGTTGGATTTCATCTTTGGTGCTTTTGCCTCTCGCCAAGGCAAAGGTTTTATTTGCCTGAGTTCTACTTATACGGATAAACAAGGGAATTTGCATTCCCGCATAAAACCAATCCTTACCCCGGGTTCGGTAGTTACTGTGCCCCGTTCGATAGTCCAGTATATCGTGACCGAGTATGGAATAGCTCAGCTGAAAGGCAAATCCACCTGGGAAAGAGCAGAAGCCATGGTCAATCTAGCTCATCCCCAGTTCCGGGATGAACTGATAAAACAAGCCCAGGAAATGAAAATCTGGACTCGCACTAACCGTATAAGGTAACAACATAACAACACCTGTTATATAGGCAGAAAACTACGCCATTCCATGGCGTAGTTTGAGAGTGTCAAAAAAGTTGCTAAAGAGAGATCGCCACGTCGCTACGCTCCTCGCGATGACATACCAGAAGGCCATCTTATGTGTCATTGCGAGCCCTGGAGGGGCGTGGCAATCGTTTGACCAGCATGTTTGCTGAGCCGATGGGCTGAAAGAAGCCCTATCACCTAACCAGCGGGAAGATAACCCGAGGGCAAGGGCGTCACTGGTAACGGTGGGGTCTGAAGGAAGCCGTAGGGGGA